>NZ_JASPHV020000041.1:0-8684 GCF_030229435.2 Corynebacterium sp. MSK122
ATAAGAGACAGCCTCTCGCCGCTCGGCCCTCCCGCCCTTCGCGCTCACCAGCGACCGTTCGTGGTCACATTTGGTGCCCACCGTGAGCGCGAAGGGCGGGTTTGTGCATTCGTCCATCCTTCGCGATCACGGAGGCGGCGATTTCGCGCTTGCTGCGGCTCTCAGTGAGCGCGAAGGGTGGGGAGGTAGCCGCTCCTCCCTTGGCGCTCACGGGCGGAGGTGGTGGGCTAGGTCAGCGGCTGCCGGTGAGCGCGAAGGAGGGTGGGGAGGGCGAGGGCGCGAGGGGAGGGTATGAGAAAACCGCCGCGGGTCCCGAGAGACGGCGCGGCGGCTGAACGTGAGGGGATTAGTTAGGCTCCGTGTCCCGGAGTTTCGCCCTCGAGTTGCTTGCGGTTGGAGCGGATGGGCTCCCACGCGGTATTAGAACGCATCGGGGTGGTGCGATTATCGCGGGAGCGGTAGACCACGTACGGGCGGGTGACGTAACCAACCGGTGCAGAGAAGGCATGCACGAGGCGGGTGAAAGGCCATACCGCGATGATGGTGAAGCCCGCGAGAACATGGACCTTGAACTGCCACGGGGCATCGGCCATGAGCTCCGGCTGAATATTGAAGATGAGCAGCTGGCGCAGCCACGGCGAGATGGTCTCGCGGTAGTCGTAGCCGCCGGTACCGGCGACATCGAAAAGCTGCAGTGTAAAGGTGGCAAAGGAACCAGAAATCAGTGCCAAGGCCAGGAAGACGTACATGACCTTGTCCGAGGTGGAGGTGGACAAGAATACCGAGCGGTTCTTCAGGCGGCGGTAGAGCAGGCCGGCGAAGCCGAGGAGGACGGCCAGAGCGGCGATGGAACCTGGAATGGTCGCGAGCAGGTGGTAGGCGTGATCGTTGATACCGACAGCGCGAGTCCAAGACTTGGGGAATGCCAAGCCCATGAGGTGGCCGATGATGACAAAGACCATGCCCCAGTGGAAGAGCGGGGAAGACAAGCGCAGCAGCTTGGACTCATAGATTTGGGAGGAGTGGGTGGTCCAGCCGAATTGGTCGGAGCGCCACCGCCAGAAGATGCCGACGATGAATGCGGCGATGGCCAGCCACGGGAACGCACCCCAGAGGAAGTTATCAAACATTGTGTGTCCTTAGACGAGGTCAGGTTGGGTGGTGGGGAAGGGAAGATCGGCGATGCCCACCATCTCGGCAGGCGGGCCGGTGCGGATGAGGTCCACGTACTTTTGGGCGGTATCGGTGTCGATTTCCGGCAAAGCTTTGCACAGCGCGACGACCAGGCTGATATAGGGCGAACCAACGTGCGACAGCGCAGCGCGCAGTACCTCGATGCCTTCGCGGTAGCTGGCGACGAGCTCGACGGCACGGTCATGCTCGGCGCCCTCGGTCATAGCCAGCGCCTCCAGGACTACGCAGAGGTGATCCGGCAGTTCATCGTCCGAAATATGGAAACCGAGGGACTCCAGTTGCTCGCGGAAGGACAAGATGGCCATGCCGCGCTGGCGCGTATCGCCCACTGCGAAATAGGACAAATACAGCGAACAGCGGCGGCGCTGATCGAAGGTTTCCACGTAGTGCTCTTCGAGCCCGCGCGGGCCCACGCTGCGCGCCCACTCGGCGAAGTCCACGAAATCGCTGGCGATGGCCAGCGGCAACTGATCCACCTGCTCCTCCACGATGGCTAAGCGGTCCATAATGTCCGCGCCGGGGTAGTCCAGCAGGACGGAGACGGCCATAGCGACAATGCGGCGTTGCTCCTCCGTGACGTGCACAGGCGTGACGAACTCGTGCGGTACCTTGCCGGTATGGGTGCGCAGGGTCTTTTCGACGTCCTTGGCGCCGCCCATCGTGCCAATGCCGGCTGGGGTGCCGAAGCCGGCCACGGGGGCGTCGGCAAGCGGGGGCTTGGGCGCGAGCGTGGCTTGGCGTTTGCGGAGCTTATCCAGAATATTCATGGTTGCTCCTAGTCCTTGGGTGGGAACATCGAATCGGGGCGGTCACCGGTCCAAGACAGCAGTGAAACCTTGCCCTGCGGCGCGGAACTGTGGGTGCAGGCCTCGGGGGCGCCCATGCCCAGGTCGTGGAATACGTCCTCGGACGCCTGAGCAGGGTCGACGTCGCCGAAGGGATCCAGGTTCGCGATTCCGCGGGGTGTTTCCGGGGAGGCAGTTGGAATGACGTAGCGGTCATCGTATTTGGCAATGGCCAGCAGGCGGTACATTGCCTCAATGTCCTTGCCGGTCATGCCCACGGCTTGGGCGATCTCTTCCTGCGGCTCATTGCCCAGGTTGATATCGCGCATATAGGAGCGCATGGCGACGAGGCGGCGCAGGGACTTTTCTACCGGCACGGTATCGCCGGCGGTGAAAAGGCCGGCGAGGTATTCCAGTGGAATGCGCATATTCGACAGTGCGGAGAAAAGGATCTTGTGGTCCTCGCCGTCGTTTCCGGTGGCGGTTACCTTGTCCACGATGGGGGACAGCGGCGGGATATACCAGACCATCGGCAGGGTGCGGTACTCCGGGTGCAGCGGCAGGGCCACGCCGTATTTAAAGATGAGGTCGTAGATGGGGGACTGCTGTGCAGCGTCGATCCAGGAGTGCGGGATTCCCTCGGCCTCGGCGGCGCGAACGACCTCCGGGTCATGCGGATCGAGCATGATGGACTTCTGTGCCTCGAAGAGATCCTGCTCGTTCTCGGTAGCGGCGGCCTCGGCTACGCGGTCTGCGTCATAGAGGATGACGCCGAGATAGCGCAGGCGGCCCACACAGGTCTCGGAGCACACGGTGGGCTGGCCCACCTCAAGGCGCGGGTAGCACAGGGTACACTTCTCGGCCTTGCCGGTCTTGTGGTTGAAGTAAACCTTCTTATAAGGGCAGCCGGATACGCACATGCGCCAGCCGCGGCAGCGGTCCTGGTCCACGAGTACGATGCCGTCTTCGGTGCGCTTGTACATCGCGCCGGACGGGCAGGAAGATACGCAGGTGGGGTTCATGCAGTGCTCGCAAATGCGCGGCAGATAGAACATGAACGAATCCTCGATTTCCTTTTTAACCTCGAGGTTCATCTCGTGCAGGACTGGGTCATTATCTAGGGTGGCAGTGGAGCCGCCCAGGTTATCGTCCCAGTTGGACGACCACTCAATCTTATTGATATCGCGGCCGTCGATTTGAGAGACCGGCTTGGCGGTGGGCTGGGTCTTTTGCCCAGCTTCAGCGCCCATCAGATCCTCATACTGGTAGGTCCACGGCTCGTAGTAGTCCTGGATGGTGGGCAGGTTCGGGTTGTGGAAGAGCGTAGCCAGCTTCTTGAGGCGACCGCCCGCCTTCGGCTTGAGCTTGCCGGACTGGGTGCGCTCCCAGCCGCCCTTCCACTTTTCCTGGTCTTCCCAGGTGCGTGGGTAGCCAACGCCGGGGCGGGTCTCGACGTTATTGAACCAGATATATTCGGTGCCTTCGCGGTTGGTCCATGCCTGCTTGCAGGTGACCGAACAAGTGTGGCAGCCGATGCACTTGTCCAGATTCATAATCATGGAGATCTGGGCCATGACCTTCATTAGTAGGAAACCTCCTGGGAACGGCGGCGAACGCGGGTGACCTCATCGCGGTTATTGCCGGTGGGGCCGATGTAGTTGAAGTGGTAGGTCAGCTGGCCGTAGCCGCCAGCAATGTGGACCGGTTTGATGGAGATGCGCGTCAGCGAGTTGTGGGTGCCGCCGCGGCGGCCGGTGTGCTCATTGAGCGGGGTGCCGACGGTGCGCTCCTGTGCGTGGTTGCACAGCATTGTGCCCTCCGGAATGCGGTGGGAGACGATGGCACGTGCGGAGACAACGCCATTGCGGTTATAAACCTCGACCCAGTCGTTATCGGCCACGCCAATCTTCTCGGCATCCTTATTAGACATCCAGACCACCTGGCCACCGCGGGAGATGGATAGCACGTGCAGATTGTCAAAGTACTGCGAGTGGATGGACCACTTATTGTGCGTGGTGAGGTAGCGCAGGGTGACCTCAGCTTCGCCGCGGTCATTGCGCAGGCTCTCGCCTGGGGCAAACTCGCCGTGCATGTGTACGTGATCCAACGGTGGGCGGAAGATAGGTAGGGATTCGCCGTAGTCCATGTACCAATCGTGGTCGATGTAGTACTGCATACGGCCGGTGAGCGTGTGCCAGGGTTTTTCAAACTCGACGTTGATGGAAAATGCGGTGTAGCGGCGCTTATTGCGCTTATCCGCGGTCCATTCTGGCGAGGTAATGACTTCCTTCGGCCGCTCCTTGATGTCATCCCAAGTGATGCGGACATCTTCATCGGCGGTGCCCAGCGGGGTAAGGTCTTTGCCCGTGCGGGAAGACAGGTATTCAAAGCCTTGCTTGGCCAGCTCGCCATTGGATACACCCGAAAGGTGCAAAATGGCGTCAATAACCTTGGTGTCCTTGCTCAGGTCCACCAGTTCGCCCATGGAAGTTTCGGAGGTGCCACAGATGAGCTCGAGCTCCTTGACCTGCTTTTCCACGTTGAACTTCGTGCCATGGACTCCGGTGCCCAGCTTGGCCGGCAGCGGGCCCAGGTGCGCCCACTTCTCATAAATCTTGGTGTAGTCACGCTCGACAACATGCAGCTTCGGCATGGTGACACCAGGGATGAGCCCCTGCTTGTCGACGTCCGGCACCACACCGTTGGGCATTCCCAGCTCGTCCGGGGTGTCATGGTGGCTGGGCTGGGTGATGACATCGCGCTGCACGCCGAGCCACTTGGTGGCCTTATCAGAAAGGGCCGCCGCAAGATCGCGGAAGACCTCGTAGTCAGAGCGGGCCTCCCATGGCGGGTTAATGGCGGCGTTGAAGGAGTGCAGGTACGGGTGCATATCCGTCGAGGACATATCGTGCTTTTCGTACCAAGTAGCGGCCGGGAAGATGAGATCGGATACCAGCGTGGTGGAGGTATTGCGGAAATCCGTGGTCATCATGAGGTCGAGTTTGCCCTTAGGGGCTTCATCGACCCACTTGATGGTGCGCGGACGATCCTCTGGGGCGAGCTCTTCTGCGGTGGCGTCGGAGTCGATGCCAAGGAGGTGGCGGAGGAAGAACTCCGTGCCCTTCGCCGAGGAGCCCAGAAGGTTGGTGCGCCAATTAAGCAGGATGCGCGGCCAGTTTTCTTCTGCAGACGGGTTGTCATACGAGAATTCGAGACGGCCGCTTTCTAGCTCTTGGACGACGTAGTCATTGATATCCATGCCGGCTTCCTCGGCCTCGTCGGCAAGGAAGAGCGAATTGCGGTTGAACTGCGGGTAGGCCGGCATCCAGCCGCGGCGCATTGCCTCGGCCATGGTATCGGAGACCATCTTATCGCCGATGGAATCGCGCGAGGCCAAGGGCGATCCCAAGTGCGAGGCGCGCGAATTATCGTAGCGGTACTGCTCGGTGGCGAAGTAGTAGAAGCCGGTGGTGATCATGTGGCGCGGAGGACGCTGCCAGTCCGTTGCCATCGCCCATTGGGTCCAGCCATTGACGGGACGTAGCTTCTCCTGGCCCACATAGTGAGCCCAGCCACCACCGTTGACGCCCTGGGTGCCACACATAGAGGTCAGTGCCAGGAAGGTGCGGTAGATGGTATCGGCGTGGAAGTAATGGTTGACGCCAGCACCCATGATGATTTGGGAGCGGCCCTGGGAATCCGCGGCGTTTTGGGCAAACTCGCGGCCAATGCGGATGGCGGCATCCGCCGGAACACCGGTGAGTTCTTCCTGCCAGGCTGGGGTGCCGACCTCGCTGGCGTCGTGGAAATCCTTCGGCCACGAGCCCGGCAAGTTGAGCTCAGCGCGGTTGACGCCATAGTGGGCAAGCATGATGTCGAAGACGGTGGTGACTAGCTTGCCGTCCACTTCGCGTACCGGTACGCCGCGGTGGACGACGCCGGCGCCAATCGGCTTGCCGGTTCCCACGTCTTCCGGATTGGTGTCCAAGTCGAAACGCGGGAATAGCACCTCGGCGGTGTCGAAGCGGTCGGTTTCTGCGATGGACATGACCGGATCCGCATTATCGAGCGCGAGGTTCCACTTGGAAGATTCGTTATCCCAGCGGTCAGCCACGGTGCCGCCTGGGTCGACGACGTGACCGTTTTCCTCCATAACGAGGCCACGGTGAGTGGAGTTGGGGGTGGAGTTGAGGGAGGCGTCGGAAAGCTGGGCAGCGGTGAGGAACTTGCCTGGGGTGTAAGTGCCGTCGCCGTGGTCATCGAGGGCGACGAGGAACGGAGAATCGGTGAACTTACGCATGTAGTTCAGGAAGTACGGTTCCTGGCGGTCCACATGGAAGGTCTTGAGAATGACGTGGCCCATGGCAAAGGCGAGGGCGGCGTCAGTGCCCGGCTCGATGCGGGCCCATTCATCAGCGAACTTGGTGTTATCCGCAAAGTCGGGGGAAACCACGACCACCTTGGTGCCCTTATAGCGGGACTCGACCATAAAGTGCGCATCCGGGGTACGGGTGACGGGGATATTGGAGCCCCACATCATGAGGTAGGACGAGTTGTACCAGTCACCGGATTCCGGAACATCGGTCTGGTCGCCGAAGGTCTGTGGGGACGCCGGCGGCAGGTCGGCGTACCAATCGTAGAAGGACAGGGCGACGCCGCCAATGGACTGCAAGAAACGCATGCCTGCGCCATAAGAAATCTGGGACATCGCCGGAATCACGGTGAAGCCATTAATGCGGTCAGGGCCGTACTTGCGGATGGTGTACACGTGCGCGGCCGAGGCAATGTCGATGGCCTCTTCATAGGAGATGCGGATGAGTCCGCCCTTGCCGCGCTGGGAGATATAAGCCTGGCGCTTTTCCGGGTCCTCCTGGATCGCGCGCCACGCCAAGACGGAATCTCCGTGCTTGGCCTTTTCCTCGCGGAACATGTCTACCAGCACGCCGCGGGCATACGGGTAGCGCACACGAGTAGGCGAGTAGGTGTACCACGAAAAGGATGCGCCACGAGGGCAGCCGCGTGGCTCGTATTCCGGCATGTCATTGCCGGTGGTGGGGTAGTCCACTGCCTGGGATTCCCAGGTGATAACGCCGTCTTTGACGTAGACCTTCCACGAACATGAACCGGTGCAGTTCACGCCGTGGGTAGAGCGCACCATCTTGTCGAACGCCCAGCGGTTGCGGTAAAAGACGTCTGCCTGGCGACCGCCCTTGAGGAAGAGCTGCTGGCCAGAGTCGGTGGCTTCGCCCTTGCGCAGGTAGGCGCCGAGCTTAAATAGCGGATTCAGCTTGCCGTTTTCGGGGGAGACGTGAGTAGTCAAAGGGGGCTCCTAATTAGCCGGGGAACGGTGCGTTGGGGCGGGCATAGTAGATCCACACCAGCACGGTGGTAATTGCGAAGTAGACAACGCAGCCCCAGAAGAATGTGGCTGGGGCCATTGTGGATAGCAGTACGCCGACGACGAAGGGGCCGAATGCGCCGATGGCGCCGGTCCAGCCGATGACGCCACCAGCTTGGCGCTTGGGCAAAATCATGGGCATCTGCTTGAAGGTGCCGGCATTGCCGAGACCGGTAAAGAAGAACATGATGAGCATGGAGCCCAAGAACCACCAGAACTCATCCGGGCTAGAAGGGTTCAAGAACAGCGCGGATACGGCGGTAAAGACGGTCATGCCGAGGCAGCCGATGAAGGTCCAGATAGCGCCGCCGAACTTATCGCACAGCGGGCCCCAGAGCGCACGGACCAGCGCGCCGATGAGTGGTCCAAGGAAGGCGTAAGCGGCACCATTGGGCAGGTCATTAAAGCTGTCGGCGAACGACGATCCCTCGCCAAAGGTTTGATTGATAAGCAGCGCCATCTGGGCGGCGAAACCAGAGAATGCACCGAACGTCATGAAGTAGACAATCGTGAGAATCCAGGTGTTCTTATTGCCGAAGATATCGATCTGCTGGCGGAAGTTGGCTTTAACGGGAACATCCTTGAGCAGCATCCATGCCAGGATGGCGCCGACGATGGCCCACGGGACAAGGAAGATAGCGGGATTATGGACGAAAATATCGCCCTTATCGGTGCGCTGCGGGGCCACCATGCCTACGCCGAGCAGGGTAAAGCCCATCAGCCACGGGGCAACCAGCTGGATGAAGGAGATGCCGAAGTTACCGATGCCAGCCTGAATGCCAAGGGCAGTGCCGGACAGGCGCTTGGGGAAGAAGTAGCCGGTCGACGGCATGAATCCGGAAAATACGCCGCCGCCGATGCCGGAAATGAAGGACAGGACGAGCAGCCACCAGTACGGGGTGGACGTATCCTGCACCGCAAAAAACCAGCCCAGCATCGGGATGATGAACAAGAGCGAGGTGAAAAAGACCAGCTTGCGCGTGCCGATAATCGGGGGCAGGAACATGAAGATGAGACGGAAGATACCGCAGGCCAGGCCAGGAATTGCCGTCAGCCAGTAGAGCTGGCTTTTGGAGATATCGAAGCCGATTTGGTTTAGCTGCGGTGCGATCGCGGAGACGAGGTACCACGTGGCGAAGCCAATGATGAGAACGAAGGTGGAAATCCAGAGAGTCCGCCAGGCGTGCTGTCAAGGGGTGAATGCGCCACTTCGACCGGGAGGTAGTTGTGACGCGTTGGACTCCGAAGGATGTTAAGGATGCTGCTGTTGAGCGCGTGGTGGCAGGCGAGGCAGTTAGCCTGGTCGC
>NZ_JASPHV020000042.1:0-5855 GCF_030229435.2 Corynebacterium sp. MSK122
GTACCAGGCTCTTCTCCACAACCACGGCACCGCTATACACAGAGTGATGGCCACCACGATGAATGAAATGGCCCAGGGAAGAAAGTCGATGACTCTCTCTTGGAGACCCTCCACGGCTTCGTTCAGAGGCGCTAGGAGTTCTTCACTGCTAGAGGATCTCATGGGTATCCTCCAGCTTCTCTACTCCTGTGGCCTGCAGGAAGATGGCTCCGTCTACCGCGCCAGCCATAAGGCCGGTGAAACGAACTTTGTCTCCGACAGAGACACTTGGACGTTCTGGTGCCCAGACAGTGATCGACTGTCGGCGAATCTCGCGCTCTAAGGCCTCGTCCGCGCCTTCCTCCTCGCTCATGACGAGCGAAACCTGCATTTTCCAAGCGCTGCATCCTGGGAAATAGGAATTTGTTTTAGGCATGTCGCCCTTAGTCTCGGGCTCCGTTGGTACTGTACGTACGCGCACGCCTTCGAGGGTCTGGTAGACAGGCACCAGATATGATGGGATACTGAGATTGAGCATTATTCGCTCGTCTCCTTTCTATATATACAGGGGAATTGAGTCCTCTCGGGTCAGCCGGCAAGCACGCCCGAGGGGACTTTTGCGCTGTGCGCACCCTTGAGACTACGCATACTCCGCCCCCACCCGCAAGGGGGTGGGGATTGACGGGGGGAAAATCAATGTGTCATTCTGGTGTGTTGACCGTACGTCATGACGTACAGCACGGCGTACCATAATTATTGACGCATACGGCATTTATGCAGGTGACCCCCAGGTACTCCTTTGCAGTTGAAAACTGTTTTCTCTGAAGAAAAAGGGAAAATCCGTTGCTAAAAATTTCATCCGTAGTAGCGATGCCACCGCGGCGCGGGGGTAATAGGCCTACGGAGGAAGCCCCCTGCGGTACCTGAAGATGCACCCCTACAGTCTTATCTGCGCAATAGATGTCCGATAACGGGTATTATGTCCGCCTCCCCTATTCCCCCAGCATGGAGCCACACACCACGCCCTACATCCCCACACACCCCGCCGCACCACCTGGTGCACCACCACAGCGCACCACATACAACAGCGTGGTGCGCCTAGTGCACCGCACTACACCGCTACCATTGCACACATGGACGACCACCTCGACCAACTACTTACCATCGCCGAAGCAGCCAAACTCACCGGCGTCGCCAAATCCACCATCACCCGCGCCAGAACCCGCGGAGAATTCCCCCGAGCCCAGCAAAAACAAGACACCTGGTACATCCCCATCGGCGACCTCATCAACAGCGGACGACTCGACACCATCACACACAAAACCCCCGAAGAACCCACCAGTGCAACCAGTACACAAGACCACCAAAATCTAGTGCACGCACTAGAACTAGAAAAACAACGCGCACACTACGCCGAACAACAACTGCACCAGGCCCAACAACTCATCCAAGCCAAACAAGACACCATCGACGCCCTCAAAACAACCATCCACGCACTAGAAACCACCCCACACAAACAACTCACCGACACCCCACACCAAGAAAACACCACCCAAGAAGAAAACCACCCCGAACCTCAAACCAACCACAACCCCCTACAACGCCTCAGCCGCTGGCTCAAAAAATAAAGAGCCCCACAGCCCAGCCCCTCCTACACAAAGAGGCTCCCCCAACAACAGTCGGGGGAGCCTCTACCTAATAAGAATCCACTTGTAAAGACAAATCCTTTAAGTCCTTGCCTCTACCCAGATTCATAACGAGCTCATTAAAGCATCTCTTGCCCTACAGTGAACCTGCCTGTACATAAGACTCGGGCCTAGCGTCTAGCTCTCACTCGATTCAGAGCTTGTCTCTATCCATTGCCTTGCCTGGGGAAAAAGAAGAAACATAACAGCTACCACCGCAGGAAGAATCAAACCACTATAGTCTTCCGAGAGCACAGCAACACCTGCATAAATAAGTGATAGTGCTGTTCCTGAGACTAGAAAACACTGCACCAATTGGTTCTTATTTATTAGATACACCGCTACTAACGCTGTCAGCACCACAAGTGCAAACAGAATAAGATGCAGCGTCTCGTGAGCAACAGAGGCATCTATCCACTTACTAGCGCTGTAGGCGCCGGTAATAGCGGTATATACAACTGCGAAAGCTAACACGAATGCTTTTCGCGACGACATATTAACCTCCCCTTAGGAGCACCCATCTGTGTACGTGCTGGGCTGAACACCAATAACGCCACCACTAAGGCCGATATACCCTACCTTTAGCTGCAAACAACTACCCGATCGCACAGCTCCTGTAGCTTCAACGGTCGCGTCAATAGAGTTCTTTTCCCACCACGCAGCAATAGCTGGACCTGCAGGTGGTGGAACAGCCATCCAGAAGGGGCCTATGGCAGCCAGAGATGCTCCTCCTGCTGCAGCCTTCCGCGTCTCTTCCTTACTGAAATAAATATGGCCGGAGATATTTCCGCCGTTCCACCGAGGATCTGCTGTTACCGGGTATGCGGTCTCTTTGGACGGGAAAATATGCTGCGTTACCGTCTTCCCATTAGTTTCGAAGTGAGTAGGTACTGGTTTACCATCAGCATCGTAGGCCCACGGCGTTGATAGACGAGCAACCGGCTGACCATCTTGCTCCACAAGAAGGAAACCGTCTTTTTCTACAACTGATGAGGAATCGTCCAACCCCAGATCAAACTCATATTCTGTCGGAGAATTCTCATCTTCAAGGGTTATGGTTGCTTGTTGGCCTCCTGCTACGTTATCGATAGATACGTTGTCTTCGTTGGATACAGGAGAAAGGTTCAACGAAGCACTCGTATCCTCAATCGGCGTTAATTGCTCACTTTGATCAACAGTTCGAACCTCAGGAGCAGCATTGGCCGATGGGGAAACCCCAAGCAAAAATGTAAATGCCGTTAACACCGCTCCAGTCTTAAACAGATTCTTCATAAGCGCCTTCCAGCTTCTCTAAACTCCGGACACAGGCGATGTTAATAACTAAAACACCTAAATTCAACAGTTTAATCCAAGGTAATGAAGCGATTTTCTTAACTAAGAGGGATAATTTTTATTTTGCTCGACACGCCCAGACGCGAAAAGACCCTAACTGGCTTCTCAGTCAGCTAGGGTCTTTCCTAGGAAAAAACAAACTAATATGGAGTCTAGCATATAGACTCGCGTGCGCCGAGAGGGAAAAACCGCGCGTGTCCTTCAGTGGATAAATCTAAAGTAACCCCGCCCGACTTAGTGCTAGCCGCAGTCGGGACAGAGCAGGCCGTTAGAGGGCCTCACTACATCTACGCGGATATGGCCGCTAGACACTCCCGCTGACCGTGAGGCTGCGGGGCAAAGGCCCGCCGAGTCTAGGACTGACAACGTCGCCAGGTAATAAACCTCTGAATCTGGCCAAGAGCCGTATCCACACGCCGCCGGGGCGCTGGGGTAATGCACAGCGCCAGGAGTGACCAAGCGACCGACCGACTGACCGACGGAGGACGCCAAGCCCTGCCATTTACACAGTCTAAAAGTACTTTTTAGACTTAGGGCAGGGCGCTCCCTGCGCTCCCTCCCTCCTTCCCTCAAGAGGTGGGGCGGGCTGGTCAGTGGTTAAGCGTCGATTAGTAGTTAAGCTGCGTTTGGCCACTTAATATATTGAGTCCCGCTCTTACTAACTAGCAGTACTTGATGCACACGTCGCATGAGCGCTTGTCGCCGAGACTGCGTTTCCCACGGGTAAAAGCTCCATGGAGCTTCGTTAGAGACCAATACGACCTGGGAGTAGGCGGCGACGCGGTCAGCGTAGCGGGCGGGGAGCATCATAGGCCAGATATCCAGGACGTTGAGGAGAGTGCTAAGCCGCATTTCGCCGTCGAATTCATCGAGAATTAGCACCTCTTCTCCGGAGTATGCATCAAAAGGGTTCTGGTAGTCGGTCACTCGATAATAGCTTGTGCCTCCCATCTCCACAGCGAGGCTGGTTTTCCCTGTTCCGGGTGGCCCGTAGAGCCAGATGACTTCTAGCTGGCGAGGCTTAGTGTGGCGGGATCGATCTCGCGCAGCGACGAGTTTTTCTACCATTGCGGTCATGCGATTGGATTCGGGGACTTGAAGGAAGACTTCGTCGGCAGAAAGCCCTTTTTCAAGGATTGCTTCGCGGACTACTTCGACATCCTTGCGACGCCCCGTTTCGTCACTGTGTCGGATCGTGCCGTGTTCTAGCCTTGGCTCTTCAGAGACGCGGGTTTCTTTTTTGGTGACATAGTTAATGGCCTGCTGTATTGGACCACTGCGAGGCTCCAAATGAGCGGTTGGGAGTCTTCTTTTGAGCGTGGAAAACCTAATAGGGGATTGTCCGCCGTCGATAATTAGCTGCCAGTGGCGGTATCCGTCTTCTTCGCCTTCTTCGAGCTGGCCTAGGTAGTTGTATGAGGCTAGTGCTTCTTCTATCTCCTTTCGACTCATCTTCTCTGCCGATACTGTGGCCATCCATGACCGGGACTGCGTAGTCTTGCTACAACGTTTGCTACGCATTGCTTCACCTGAATACCCTTTCTGAGCTGGTCTGATACGTGCTACAGAGGTGCCGGGGTAACACTAACCGGCACCTTCTTGCTGCCGCGGCGGCATTCGCCGCCTTGCCACTGAGAAATAACCTTTGATGCGCTGTGCCCAGGTAGTGGCCGGCGCCCTATCGGGCGCCTTGTTCTGGGGTCTCCTTTCGCGTCGCCGCGTCCTACGCCGGCGTCCTCCCGCTGGGAGATACGGCTCCGGCCGCTCTGCCGCTACCGAAGACACCCAGAACGGCTTATTTAGGCTCTGGGCATGTAGACCTGGATCATTCGCAGAGGCCTTGTTTCATCGTCGACAACAAGTTGCCCCGGTTTTGCTGAAGTCGGGCTAGGATCGCCCTCGCCTGGGCGTATACCAAGGACCAGCTCAGCATCTTCCGGGCGAGTCACCCGGCCAATCGCTTTCACACCACATAGATCCCGGATGCCTGTTGGGACGACATCAGCGGTCATACGCTGAGTCGTTAGTATGACCAGCACCCCGGCGCTTCGGCCTCTTTGGACGAGGTCGCGTATGAGAGATTCCCGCATCTGCGCAGATTCTTTGTCAGGTTTTCTTCTAGATTCTGGACTAAGCCACCGCTGCGCCTCATCCAGGATTAGAACTAAGAGTTTTGGGCGACTTTTTTCGTCCTCTGTCCAGTAGTCAAGACCGTTGTTAAGGCGTTTTTCCATGCATCTCTGGATCTCGAGTGCCTTGGTGCAGAAGGATTCTGGTCTGTCTCGTTTACCGTCGAAGACGGTGATATCTGCGTAGGAGTGTAGAGCATGTTTAATAGCCTTAAGGGCAAGGGTTTTACCGCTGCCGGGTTTTCCGGCCATGAGCATTCCCGATTTTTCGCGAATTGAGATCTCAGCTGGGGCTCCAGTAGTCGTGTCCACACCGATAACCAGGTCGCCAGAGTTCGGAGAGAACTTCGGCCTTCCTTGTATGGAAGCGGGGATTTCGGCGGGGGTCTTTACTATTGCCAGTCCTTCACTCACGGTCAGTCGAATTGGGGCGTGCAGAAAGCGCGATAGCTCAGCCTCGAGCCCTGGCCGTAGCCATTTGGCGGTTTCGCCTGGAGCGATGCGTATAGACCCGTCCCGTCTGACCTGATTGATGGTCAGGTCGAAGGCCTCTCCTAGCGCCTTGCGTGATGTCTGAACACGCCTAGCCGCTTTATTGCCTCCGTACCAGGCTCTTCTCCACAACCACGGCACCGCTATACACAGAGTGATGGCCACCACGATGAATGAAATGGCCCAGGGAAGAAAGTCGATGACTCTCTCTTGGAGACCCTCCACGGCTTCGTTCAGA
>NZ_JASPHV020000043.1:0-5572 GCF_030229435.2 Corynebacterium sp. MSK122
ATATTTTCCGCCAAGATGCGGTCCTCTACAAGACGGACCACACGATCCTTCGCATCCTGGTCAAATTTTCTTGGCATATTCCAGATTTTCCCATCTACTCAAACGGAACAAAACCTGGGACACTTCACCCTCTAGCACGGCACGTCCACCGCAGCGATGCGGTGGGGTTGGATCGTGAGGCTCTCCCCGGTGGATTCGAGCACCGCGGAGATGGTGGAGGGGGTCATCATCACGATGGAGATCCAGTCATGGCTGGTGGCACCCGCATAGTCCACGTAGTGCAGGCGCACCTGTGTGCCCGCGGTATAGGCGCGGCGCAGCTCGGACATGATCTCCCGCGGCGAGCGGAAGGTCCGGGTGTCCGAGGCCTTCGTGCCGTCCGCCGGGTCCACGGCGATGGCCTGGTCGTGGGCGCGGCGAAAACCCTCCACGGCGCCGTCGATCTCCGAGGCGATCTCGGTGGAGTCCCCAGTGATGTCCATGATGTTGCGCTGGGGAGTATCCACGCGAGACGGGACACGAGCCGAGTGGGGTTCGGTGGCGGAGCCCTGCTGGAATGCCCTGGTGGCGTCGTCAATCAAATACCGCAGGGACTGGGGAACGGACGAGAGACCGCCGGGGGACATGCGATCCAGGAAGGCCTCGATGTCCTTCCATGGGGCGTCATAGCGCTTCGGCCCGATCAGGCTGAATACGTCGCCTTCGCGGCCGTCCTCGCGCACCAGGGTGGCGGTGAGCCCCAGACGGCGGCGAGACTGCAGGTCGGAGGTCATGCGGAACACCGGGGCAGGCAGCAGGTGAACCTCGTCGTAAATGATTAAGCCCCAGTCGCGGGAGTCGAACAGCTCCAGCGCCCGGTATTCGCCCTTCGACTTGCGCGTGACCACTTGGTAGGTGGCGATGGTCACGGGGCGGATCTCCTTCTTCTCTCCGGAGTATTCGCCGATTTCATCCTCCGTCAGGGAGGTGCGGCGCACTAGCTCGTCCTTCCACTGCCTGCCCGCGACGGTGTTCGTCACCAGGATCAGGGTGGTGGCCTTTGCCTTGGCCATCGAGGCCGCGCCGACCATCGTCTTGCCCGCACCACATGGCAGCACTACCACGCCCGAGCCGCCTTCCCAGAAGCTATCGGCCGCCATCTCCTGGTAGTCGCGCAGCTGCCATTCTTCGTGTTCCTGCGACAGCTCGATGGGGTGTGCCTCGCCGTCGACGTATCCCGCCAGGTCCTCTGCGGGCCAGCCGACCTTCAGCAGTTCCTGCTTGAGCCTGCCGCGCTCGGAAGGGTGCACAACGATCGAGTCCTCGTCGATCTCTGCGCCCAACATGGGCTTGATCTTTTTGTGACGCCGGATCTCCGTCAGCACAGCCCTGTCCGTCGTCTCTAGCACGAGCCCGTGCGCTGGGTGCTTGATGAGCTTCAGCCGCCCGTAGCGATCCATCGTGTCGGCAATGTCGATGAGCAGCGGCTGCGGGGCGGGGAACCGCGAGTAGGTTTCCAGCACGTCCATGATCTGCTCCGCGTCGTGCCCTGCCGCGCGGGCGTTCCACAGCGCCAGCGGGGTGATGCGGTAGGTGTGCACGTGCTCCGGCGCGCGCTCCAGCTACGCGAACGGTGCCAGCGCGGTGCGCGCCTCCTGCGCCTGTTCGTGGTCGATTTCCAGCAGCACGGTCTTATCCGACTGCACAATGAGCGGTCCGTTTCCAATGCCCACGCTGTGTGTCACTTCCTTTTTGTTTATCGACGCCACCGCGACGGTGTTGCTCAAGCCAAAGACATCATTTTACGCTGCAGTGGTGCGAACTCGTGCTCCACTATGCTGAGACCCATGATTGCTCAGACGGGAAATCTGCGCCAATGGCAGTATTTCGTGGCTTTAGCGGAGACCGGTAGTTTTACAGCGGCGGCAGCGCGACTGGGAGTGAGTCAGCCGCCTGTCTCCAATGCCATTAAGCGCTTAGAAGCTGGTGTAGGTACACCGCTATTTATCCGAGGGGCGGGGGAAGTGAAACTAACCGAGGCAGGGTTGACCTTGCTTCCATATGCCCGGGTGATTAATCGCGATCTTCAGACTATGCATTCGATGATTGACGGTATCCGAAGTGGTGCGCAAAGCGGGTTTCGTTTGGCCATCAGTAGTGCGCTTCCAAGCGAGATAGGATCGCGTATTGCAGCAAAGGCACAGCAGCATGATGGAGTAGTTTTGTCGTCACTGCCTTCTGTTGAGATTCTTGCCCGTGTTGAAGAAGGCGCTATTCATGCGGGGCTTGTTCAAGCTCCGGTTCCCTTGGGTACTCACCGCAGTGCGAGGCAGTTTTCTCTGTCACGTGATCTAGTGGTGCCGCCGGGGTATTCAAGGTTGGATAAGACCTTGTCTCAATTGAATCTGCTGGTGGAGAACCTGAATGACAATTCAAGTGCAGCCAGTGGTTTGGCGAGAGAGCTATTTCGGTCGGGTGTGTCTTGCGAAATTAATGATTCAGAGGATGCTCTAGGTAGGGGCTTATTGATTGGAAGAGGGGAGGGGATGTCTTTGGTATTTCGCGGTTTTCACCAGTTTGACAATGCTATTGAGCTTCCTTCCCGTTTCGATTTTTCCGTGGATGTAGTGGTTCGCCGAGGTGGGATGGACAATGGCGCCGAGGCCATGGCGGTCGCCGAAAGAATTTGTCGAAGGATTAACCAATGACTGCACGGATGGAGATGGCCCTGGAAAACGTGTTGACGCGGTCGGGGTGTGAGGGATGGTGGTGTGCATCGCGACTGCACGATGGGGTGACTATCGGACGCAAACAAGACGAGAAAATTCCGGTGGCATCCTTATATAAAATCCGGCTCCTCCACCTCACTTTGGAAGCGATTCAACGAGGTGATCTGGATCCTCGTCTTCGTGTTGACGTTGCACCGTCCAAAGGAACTTACGAAGGGTATGGGTTCGCTGCCTTTGATGACGCAGTGAACGTGAGTCTCCGAGACTTAATGAAACAAGTCGCATCGGTGTCAGATAACGTGGCCGCCCACGAGATTTTGCGTCTACTGCCTGCGTGGGCTCGAGAAGCATTTCTTAAACGGTTTCCACCTCATTATGACTTGCAAGATCGGAATAGCTTAGTGACGGCGGAGAAACAATTGCGTCAATATGTTCAATCCCAAGGGGGGAGTAGTACAGATATAGCGTTTTCTGCAGTCTCTTCGTTGGCGGAAATAACTAATGACTTGGAACAGGTTTGGAAAGACGATAGTGCAGCGGTACGTCGATCTATGTGTGAACTCTTGGGGTTGCAGGTGTGGCGTCACCGTGTTCCTTCAGGCTTTCCTCCAAGCGGCGTTGATATCTATGGAAAAACGGGCACTGTAGGACTTCTCCATGGTGAAGCTTCGATTATCCAGGTTGAGGGCGAGGAGCCCATTGTGGTGTCCATCATGCTGAAACAGGTGGTGCCAGAACAAGCAATGAGTACTCACGATGGTGCTATTGGCGAAGTGGCTAGACTGCTCGTGGACGCTCTTCGTTAGAATTTCTGCCACTTGAATACACACTTCTACCATCGCCTATATGTGAATGAAATGAGACAATTGCACTATGTGATATTGGTGGCATCCAATGCGTCTCACTTAACGTCACTCCCATGATGACTAAGCACAATCGTTTCCGTCAGTCGGTGATTGCACTCTGTTCGCTCTCCGCAGTGATGTTGAGCAGCTGTTCAGCTCTACCGTGGGAATCAGACTCAGACGTATTTCTCAAAGCTTTCAACGCGGGAGATGACAGCAAGGCTGCACGGTATCTGGATCATCCAGACCCGGAGCGCGCCCTTCATGAATTTCGGCAGTCACTTCATGGTGTGAAGGTCAACATCGAAACATCTGATATTTCCAATGGAAAGCAGAATACTCATGTGACTTGGTCCAAAGATGGTGTGGAGTTGGAGAGCAATGGTCGGCTCGTCCTTAGTGGACAGGATGGTAAGCCTCAATGGTTGCCTTCGATCTTCGAAGCTCAGTTGAGCGATGATTCCGCACTCTTTTTTGCTGAAGATAAACAGTACGATCTTCCAATTAAAGATCGCTTGGGCAATGAATATATGACCTGGACGAAAGTTATTCAGGTACGAGGTCGCAAAGATATAGCCTCTAGAGCGCAGGAATTGGCCCAGATTTTTGCACCAGTGTCTCCCACAACGACTAAGGAGTGGATCGAGCAGACCTTGGGAGAGTCTCAGGATGAAGACACCGTGCTCCTCACTTTGAGGCAGGAAGAATTCCGGAAGATACAAGAGCAACTTAGGACCTTTGAGGGAATTTCCACTGTGGAGCAGGGGCGTCTCTTAAGCGTGTCCAAAACTCTTAACTCTCCGCTGGATGCTGAATTGAACAAATATTGGGAGTCAGTGCTCGATGCTAATTCAGGATGGTCGATACGCGCTGAGAGTTCACAAGGTATGACGACGGTAGCCTCTGAGCCGCCTCGCCGAGTTCAGCCAATCGCAACCACTCTGGATATCACACTGCAAAGCGCAGCAAAACAAGCAGTGGACAGTGAGCAACGTGCCGCAGTTCTAGTCGTGCTCAATCCTAGAACAGGAGGTGTCCTTGCCGTTGCACAAAATGACAAGGCAAATAACCAAGGGCCAATCGCACTCACCGGGCTATTCCCACCGGGATCGACGTTCAAAACTGTGACCACAGCGGCGGCACTAGAGGCAGGGGCAGTCAGCATGGATGAGGAACTACCTTGTCCTAGCAATATCACCGTCGCTGGACGCAAGATTCCCAACGATCATGACTTCGATCTAGGTAGCGTTCGACTGGAAGAAGCTTTCGCCCAATCATGTAACACAACCCAAGCGGTCATTTCGGATCGTTTGGGAGAAGATGATCTGCAACGGACTGCTTTAGAACTCGGAATTGGCTCCGACTTCGACGTACCAGGGATGACCACACTTACTGGTTCGGTGCCGCGGACACCGGCTGGACCTCCTCGTGTGGAGGCTTCTATTGGACAGGGCGAGGTTCTAGCTAGTCCATTTGGGATTGCGCTCATGCAATCGACTGTCGCTAACGGCGGCTTGCTTGTTCCTCCACAGCTCATTCAAGGCGAACAGACAGTAGTGAATAAACAGGCAGACCAGCATGTCAGCGATACAACTATTCAAAGCCTCCGGACGATGATGAAATCAACAATTGACCACGGTTCAGCTAGGTCGTTGAGTGATCTTAGTGCACTTGGCGGAAAGACTGGTACAGCAGAAATTGATGGCAAGCTTTCCAATGGCTGGTTCGCTGGAACGACAGGGGAATTGGCGATTGCGTCCCTTGTAATCGAAGGAGATTCTTCTCAGCCAGCTGTGGAAATGGCCGGGCGTTTCCTTCGCTCGCCGGATGTTCAGAAATTCTCTGGAATTCAATAAACTTGCGTCATAACCTCTAGCACGGGTTAAGTAAAGAAAGGGGATGCGGACACTTTGTTGGACAGTTTCAGTTTCATGCTAGTTGAAGCATGCGGTGCTCTTCGATGCTTACGCCGCCTAGGCTGACTTTGATCCGGCTGGTGTTGTAAAAGTTGATGTATTC
>NZ_JASPHV020000044.1:0-3535 GCF_030229435.2 Corynebacterium sp. MSK122
TTGTTTGGTGTCGGCGGTGACTTACTCTCCCACAACCTCCCGGTTGCAGTACCATCAGCGTGTGCAGGCTTAGCTTCCGGGTTCGGAATGGGACCGGGCGTTTCCCTGCAGCTATTGACCACCGACAAACATGCGAAGCACAAACCCCTTTTTTGTTGGGTGCCCACCTAGGGGTGGGTGTTGTGTCAGATACTGCATAGTGGACGCGGTCACGACAGTGACTGTTTCTTTACTCTCTCTTTTTGTTGTTACACCAGTGTGTTGGTGTTTGTTGTGGTCAATTAGTACCAGTAGCCTTCACACCTTACAGTGCTTCCAGGTCTGGCCTATCTACCCTATCGTCTTTAGGGGACCTTAACGAAACCTCATCTTAAAACAGGCTTCCCGCTTAGATGCTTTCAGCGGTTATCCCTTCCGTACGTAGCCAACCAGCGATACCCCTGGCGGGATAACTGGCACACTAGAGGTACGTCCGTCCCGGTCCTCTCGTACTAGGGACAGCTTTCTTCAAGTTTCAACGCGCGCGGCGGATAGAGACCGAACTGTCTCACGACGTTCTGAACCCAGCTCGCGTGCCGCTTTAATGGGCGAACAGCCCAACCCTTGGGACCTACTCCAGCCCCAGGATGCGACGAGCCGACATCGAGGTGCCAAACCATCCCGTCGATATGGACTCTTGGGGAAGATCAGCCTGTTATCCCCGGGGTACCTTTTATCCGTTGAGCGACACCACATCCACAAGTAGGTGCCGGATCACTAGTCCCGACTTTCGTCCCTGCTCGACATGTCTGTCTCACAGTCAAGCTCCCTTGTGCACTTACACTCACCACCTGATTGCCAACCAGGCTGAGGGAACCTTTGGGCGCCTCCGTTACATTTTGGGAGGCAACCGCCCCAGTTAAACTACCCACCAGGCACTGTCCCCAACCCAGATCATGGGCCAAGGTTAGATGCTCAATCCGATCAGAGTGGTATTTCAACAACGACTCCACCACCACTAGCGTGATAGCTTCCAAGTCTCCCACCTATCCTACACAAACCGAACCAAACACCAATACCAAGCTATAGTGAAGGTCCCGGGGTCTTTTCGTCCTGCCGCGCGTAACGAGCATCTTTACTCGTAGTGCAATTTCACCGGGCCTGTGGTTGAGACAGCAGAGAAGTCGTTACGCCATTCGTGCAGGTCGGAACTTACCCGACAAGGAATTTCGCTACCTTAGGATGGTTATAGTTACCACCGCCGTTTACTGGGGCTTAAATTCTCAGCTTCGCAGTCAAAGACTACTAACCGGTCCTCTTAACCTTCCAGCACCGGGCAGGCGTCAGTCCATATACATCAACTTCACGTCTTCGCATGGACCTGTGTTTTTGATAAACAGTCGCTTCCCTCTATTCTCTGCGACCCCACAACGCTTAACACCGCAAGGATGCTCACGCCGTGAGGCCCCCCTTCTCCCGAAGTTACGGGGGCATTTTGCCGAATTCCTTAACCACAGTTCACCCGAACGCCTTAGTATTTTCAACCTGACTACCTGTGTCGGTTTAGGGTACGGGCCATACACACACATCGCTAGAGGCTTTTCTCGACAGTACAGGATCACCACCATCAACCCCAATGGGTCTACGCATCACGCCTCAACCAAAAATGTGGCGGATTTACCTACCACACGATCTACACGCTTACACCACCAATCCA
Organism: Corynebacterium sp. MSK122; assembly: GCF_030229435.2. NCBI lineage: Bacteria > Bacillati > Actinomycetota > Actinomycetes > Mycobacteriales > Corynebacteriaceae > Corynebacterium > Corynebacterium sp. MSK122. The sequence continues at coordinate 1,697 of NZ_JASPHV020000044.1, forward strand.
ATAAGTGGCGTGGCTACCTCACTGCGTCACCCCATCACTTGAACCACACATCAGGCCCCACGACATCAACACCACCAACACTCAAAGAGTACCGGTAGTGCATCCGCGGTGGTTAGTATCAGTGCTTCATCATGGGCGCGCATGTACGGGTACCAGAATATCAACTGGTTATCCATCGACTACGCCTGTCGGCCTCGCCTTAGGTCCCGACTCACCCTGGGAAGACGAACTTGACCCAGGAACCCTTAGTCATCCGGCGGATAGGATTCTCACCTATCAATTCGTTACTCATGCCTGCATTCTCACTCGCACACAGTCCACGCCTCCTTACGGTAACGCTTCCACCCATGCACAACGCTCCCCTACCCAACTTAAAAAGTTGCCGCGGCTTCGGCGGTGTACTTGAGCCCCACTGAATTGTCGGCGCAGAACCACTCGACCAGTGAGCTATTACGCACTCTTTCAAGGATGGCTGCTTCTAAGCCAACCTCCTGGCTGTCTTCGCGATCCCACATCCTTTTCCACTTAGTACACCCTTAGGGGCCTTAACCGGCGATCTGGGCTGTTTCCCTCTCGACTATGAAGCTTATCCCCCACAGTCTCACTGCCGTACAACACAATTAGTGGCATTCGGAGTTTGGCTGACATTGCTAAGATTGTAGTCCCGCTCAACCAACCAGTCGCTCTACCTCCACCAAGCTATAATACGACGCTGCACCTAAATGCATTTCGGGGAGAACCAGCTATCACGGAGTTTGATTGGCCTTTCACCCCTACCCACAGCTCATCCCCGCAGTTTTCAACCTACGTGGGTTCGCGCCTCCACAACCTCTTACAGCTGCTTCACACTGGCCATGGGTAGATCACCCCGCTTCGGGTCCAGGACATGCCACTTACCACCCCATTAGGATTCGGTTTCCCTACGGCTACCCCACACGGGTTAACCTCGCGACATGCCGCTGACTCGCAGGCTCATTCTTCAAAAGGCACGCCATCACACACACAAAGGTGCTCTGACGGATTGTAAGCACATGGTTTCAGGAACTATTTCACTCCCCTCCCGGGGTACTTTTCACCATTCCCTCACGGTACTAATACACTATCGGTCACACTGAGTATTTAGGCTTACCGGGTGGTCCCGGCAGATTCACAACAGATTCCACGAGCCCGCTGCTACTCGGGCAACCCAACAACCTGCATGCCATTGTCTTCAACTACAGGACTCTCACCTTCTCCGGCAGGCCATTCCAAACCACTTCACCTAACAACAACACACAAGCACGATGATGGTAGTCACCGCACGTTGGGGCCCACAACACCGCACACACAACCCCTACCAGGTATCACATGCACACGGTTTAGCCTCATCCACGTTCGTTCGCCACTACTAGCAGAATCATTATTATTTTCTCCTCCTACGGGTACTGAGATGTTTCACTTCCCCGCGTAAACCCCCACAACAGCTATGAATTCACTGAAGGGTAACCCCACATAACCAGGGCCAGGTTTCCCCATTCGGACATCCTCGGATCAACGCTCAATTGACAACTCCCCGAGGCTTAACGCAGCCTTTCACGTCCTTCATCGGCTCAGCATGCCAAGGCATCCACCATGCGCCCTTAATAACGAACACACAAACCACCACACACAAAAATGCACGCAATGGCCACACAAGTGAACTTGACAAAAAATTAACTAAAGAAAAAAGAAATCACACAAACACACACAAACAAACCACACAAATGCAGCCCATCCGGCGTGTTTAATGCTCGCGTCCACTATACAGTTCTCACACAACACCCCAACCACACCCCACCAACACACACAGTGTCAGCAAGA
>NZ_JASPHV020000044.1:3635-5405 GCF_030229435.2 Corynebacterium sp. MSK122
TCAGGCACACAAAAAAAGGGGAATAATGCCCCAGACACCCAACAATGCACCAACATACAAACAATTTACTTTTTACAACTGTGCACGGCACGTGTGTCACAAAGCGCCATTCAAACACTTGGCCTTGTCTTAAAAGGTGTATGTTCCACCCGGACAATTTTCACAAAAGGTCGGCAGCATGACACTCGCACACTCAACCAACCAAGGATGCAACTGCACCCACAAATAAAAGCTCCTTAGAAAGGAGGTGATCCACCCGCACCTTCCGGTACGGGTACCTTGTTACGACTTCGTCCCAATCGCCGATCCCACCTTCGACGGCTCCCTAACAAGTTTGGGCCACCGGCTTCGGGTGTTACCAACTTTCATGACGTGACGGGCGGTGTGTACAAGGCCCGGGAACGTATTCACCGCAGCATTGCTGATCTGCGATTACTAGCGACTCCGACTTCATGGGGTCGAGTTGCAGACCCCAATCCGAACTAAGGCCGGCTTTCAGCGATTCGCTCCACCTCACAGTGTCGCTGCGCGTTGTACCGACCATTGTAGCATGTGTGAAGCCCTGGACATAAGGGGCATGATGATTTGACGTCATCCCCACCTTCCTCCGAGTTGACCCCGGCAGTCTCTCATGAGTCCCCAACCAAATGCTGGCAACATAAGACAAGGGTTGCGCTCGTTGCGGGACTTAACCCAACATCTCACGACACGAGCTGACGACAACCATGCACCACCTGTACACCAGCCACAAAGGGAAAGACTATCTCTAGCCCGATCCGGTGTATGTCAAGCCCAGGTAAGGTTCTTCGCGTTGCATCGAATTAATCCACATGCTCCGCCGCTTGTGCGGGCCCCCGTCAATTCCTTTGAGTTTTAGCCTTGCGGCCGTACTCCCCAGGCGGGGCGCTTAATGCGTTAGCTACGGCACGAAAGTCGTGAAAAGACCCTCACACCTAGCGCCCACCGTTTACGGCATGGACTACCAGGGTATCTAATCCTGTTCGCTACCCATGCTTTCGCTCCTCAGCGTCAGTAACTGCCCAGTAACCTGCCTTCGCCATCGGTGTTCCTCCTGATATCTGCGCATTTCACCGCTACACCAGGAATTCCAGTTACCCCTACAGTACTCAAGTTATGCCCGTATCGCCTGCACGCCCGGAGTTAAGCCCCGGAATTTCACAGACGACGCGACAAACCACCTACGAGCCCTTTACGCCCAGTAATTCCGGACAACGCTCGCACCCTACGTATTACCGCGGCTGCTGGCACGTAGTTAGCCGGTGCTTCTTATCTAGGTACCGTCACAAAAAGCTTCGTCCCTAGCGAAAGGAGTTTACAACCCGAAGGCCGTCATCCCCCACGCGGCGTCGCTGCATCAGGCTTGCGCCCATTGTGCAATATTCCCCACTGCTGCCTCCCGTAGGAGTCTGGGCCGTATCTCAGTCCCAATGTGGCCGTCCACCCTCTCAGGCCGGCTACCCGTCGCCGCCTTGGTAGGCCATTACCCCACCAACAAGCTGATAGGCCGCGAGCTCATCCTACACCGAAAAAACTTTCCAACCATCACACTAAAAATGGCTCCTATCCGGTATTAGACCCAGTTTCCCAGGCTTATCCCGAAGTGCAGGGCAGATCACCCACGTGTTACTCACCCGTTCGCCACTCGAGTACCCTGCAAGCAGGGCCTTTCCGTTCGACTTGCATGTGTTAAGCACGCCGCCAGCGTTCGTCCTGAGCCAGGATCAAACTCTCCACAAAAAAATTTCAGAA
>NZ_JASPHV020000045.1:0-5039 GCF_030229435.2 Corynebacterium sp. MSK122
AGATCTACACTCTTGGCTATTCGTCGGCAGCGTCAGATGTGTATAAGAGACAGCCGCTAGTCACCGCGAACCTCGTAATTGCGTACCAGGACTTCGTCGACCTTGCCCCGCTTCGAGCCAACGGAGTTAATCGCCCGCGTCGCCCCCACGATGCCTACTTCATAGTTCGCGTACAGCTCCCGGATGAAATCGGTAGCTGAATTCGACAAGAGGAACTTCACCCCGCGCCTATCCAAGTCATCGCAGACCTCTTTGAGCCGCTCTTGCTCCGCTCTGTCAAAGCCGCCCTTTTGGTAGCCGGTAAACGAGCTCGTCACGTTCACCGGGTCATAGGGAGGGTCGAAGTACACAAAGTCTCCTTCGCGTGCCTCTGCCACCGCCACGGCGAAATCGCCCTGCGAGAAGGCCACATCATTATCCGCAAAATACCGGTGGACCGCGCGCAGCGTTTCTTCATCGCAGATGGTGGGATTCTTATAACGCCCAAACGGCGCGTTGAATTGCCCCGCCGCGTTCACGCGATACAGGCCGTTATAGCAGGTGCGGTTGAGGTACAACGTCCGCGCGGCGCGCTCAACAGGGGAGAGGGCGGCAAACCGCTGGGCATCCCGGTCCGCTGCGCGCAGCGCATAGAAAAACTCTGCCTCATTGGGATAGCCCGCGAGCTCGGCAATGAGCTCATCGACGCCGTCGCGCACCACCTCATAGAGGTTGATGAGTTCACCATTGAGATCGTTGACCCGTGCTCTGGCCGGCTCGAGAGAGAAAAGCACCGCGCCGCCACCGATGAAGGGTTCATAAAAACGCCGCGGGGCATCCGCCGGCAGGGCGGCGTGGATATGCGGCAAGAGCTGGCGCTTCCCGCCCGCCCATTTGACCAGTGGCTTAACGTTTTTCATCGTTGACTCATCTTAGCCGCCCTACCGGACACGAGCACCATCGGGCTTTCGAACGCGCGATCGGATAAATCGGGTGCGCGACCGGGCGGGCTTAGCGCCTTTGGTTGTCTAACGTCACAGTTTTCCCAAATAGTGCCATGACGGGCGAAAATGTGCAGACGCACCGGCGGGGAATTTCCATGGCGCGCATGGTGGTTTCCCTGACCGAATATAAGGTAATAAAATCGCCTCAAAATCCCTTAGTTTGTAGACAAAATAGAATTTCCGCGCAATTCCTTGGGGAGAAAGAAAAGATACTGAAGCTTGTAGAGCGTCGGGACAGAAAGGGGCATTCATGCCGCGTATATCAAAAATCCGAGTCGCTGCGCTCAACCTCGTTATCGAGAATGGTTATGACGGGTTCACCATGGAGGAGCTCGCCCACAAAGTGGGCGTTTCCCGCCGTACGCTTTTTAATTACATAAAAGACAAAGAATCGGCAGTTTTAGGCCCCGAAATGTCGGAGGAAGTGGAGAACCAATTCCAAAACTTCGCCGCTGGCTTGCCCACCGGAAGCCTGCGCGAAGATTCCGAAATCATAGCCATGGCCGAGTTTAACCGTGCCGTAGGCGATGAGTTTTTCCCCGAAATTTCTCAGCTCACGGCCCAGGCGCTGGCTAAGGACACGAAACTGCGTGCCCTGTACTGCCAGCGCAATGGCCGCATCATTCAGCGCGTCCGCCAGGCCGTGCAGGCCCGCGAAGGTTGGAAGTCCTCCGATCCGCGGCTCACGCCGACCGTCAACATCATCTACATCCAGTTCCTGACCGCCTTCGAGACCTTCGTGGAAACCCGCGGCGGCACTTCGCTTGCCGACGCCTTCCGCAACGCCGGCGCCATCTTCGAAGACTATTTCAACGACGAACTGGCCTAAGCGCCCCGCTTAAGTCCCGCCCGGCCTTGCCTGCCGGTTCCGCGGCCTAGAGTGGGCCAAGAAAATCCCCCGGCGCGCTCCGTAGAGCGCGACCGGGGGATGATCTGTGCAATGGCTCTTAGTCCATCTTGTTGAACGCGGAAGCCATGCCGGACTTCTTGTTGGCTGCGGTGTTGCGGTGGAAGACACCCTTGGACACGGACTTGTCCAGGGCGCGGGATGCCACGCGCAGCTGCTTCTCAGCAGCAGCCTTATCGCCAGCGGCAACGGTCTCGCGGAACTTGCGGATCTCGGTGCGGACGGCGGAGCGAACGCCCTTGTTGCGGCGACGTGCCTTCTCGTTGGTGATAACGCGCTTCTGCTTGGACTTGATATTTGCCATGAAAAATACCTCTTAGTAATCGAAAGTGATTGACATAGAAACCGACCTACTCGGACTACTCCCGCGGCCAGCATTCACTGGCGCGCTCGGCGCTGGTATTCGAAGAGCGAACCCAAGGTCCTGCCCGCCCCGACCAGCGCGCCCGGCAAGTAAGTAACCAACACACAATAGCAGTACAGAACCCGACCTGCCAAAACCCTCCCTGCGGCCGTCGTCTCCCAGGCTGCTGGCTCCCAGTCCGATGGCTCCCTATCCGCCGGCCGCGCGGCGGCTAGGCCCAGTGATAGCGCGCTCGCAACCTATTCGCGATTCGTTCGAACCTGCGTTCCGGAAAAAGCGTGCCTTGCCGGCGCACCTGCTCCTCGGACACCTCGAGTAGACGGTCGAGGCGCACCCAGCAATCGCAGCCGGACTCGTCCCACTCGCCGGAGCCGATTTCCAGCCAGGCGTCGTCAAGCGCGTGCTTTGGGTTGGGGGAGATAAGCAAACCCAACACCGTGGTGCGGGTGCGGCCGACGACCAAAATGGCGCGCTCGCGCGGTGGCGCCTGCTTGCCTTCGGCCGGCACCCACACCCAGACCACCTCGCCGGAATCAGCCTGGCCGTCCATATCGGGGGTGAAAAATATGGACCGGGGGTGGGAGGCAGTGGCCTCTACCTGGATATCGGCGGCCTTGCGCGGCTCGTGGAACTCATCCGACCTATCCAGCCCCAACCGGGAATTAATGCGGCTCAGGCCGGTGTCTATTGGCTCGCGCTCGCTGATTCCCAGCGCTTGGCGCAGACGGGTGAGCATGCCGCTTTTCATGTCGACTATTGTAGACGTATGTCTGAAAACTTTGCGGCCACGACGTTTACGGATCCCGCCCGAATCCGAAACTTCTGCATTATTGCTCACATCGACCACGGCAAGTCGACGCTGGCGGACCGCATCCTGCAGCTATCCAAGGTGGTTGCGGAGCGCGATATGCGTGATCAGTTCCTCGATAATATGGACATCGAGCGCGAGCGCGGCATTACCATTAAGGCGCAGAACGTGCGCCTGCCCTGGGTGCCCCAGTCCGGCACCGCGCAGGGGGAGCAGATCGTCCTACAGATGATCGACACCCCCGGCCACGTGGACTTTACCTACGAGGTCTCCCGCGCGCTCGAGGCGTGTGAAGGCGCCATCCTGCTTGTCGACGCCGCCCAGGGCATCGAAGCCCAAACCCTTGCCAACCTCTACCTGGCGATGGAAAACGACCTGGAAATCATCCCGGTCCTCAATAAAATCGACCTGCCGGCCGCTGACCCGGAAAAATACGCGCTGGAGATCGCCAATATCATCGGCTGCGAGCCGGAAGAGGTGCTGCGCGTGTCGGGCAAGACCGGCGAGGGCGTCGTCGAGCTGCTGGATAAGGTCTGCGAGCTAGTCCCGCCGCCATCTTCTGAATTCGACGCCGATGCGCCGGCCCGCGCCATGATTTTTGACTCTGTCTACGACACCTACCGCGGCGTTGTCACCTATATCCGCATGGTGGACGGCAAGCTCACCCCGCGCCAGAAGGTCACCATGATGTCAACCAACGCCAACCACGAGCTGTTGGAAATCGGCATCGTCTCGCCCACAATGCAAAAGTGCGAGGGTTTGGGCCCGGGCGAGGTGGGCTACCTCATTACCGGCGTAAAGGACGTCCGCGAGACCAAGGTGGGCGATACCGTCACCTGGTCCAACGGCGGCGCCGAGACCCCACTCAAGGGCTACAAGGATCCGGACCCGATGGTCTACTCCGGCCTTTTCCCCATCTCCCAGGCCGATTTCCCGGACCTGCGCGATGCCCTGGAAAAGCTGCAGCTTAACGACGCCTCCTTAACCTTCGAGCCCGAAACCTCCGTCGCCCTCGGCTTTGGTTTCCGCTGCGGCTTCTTGGGACTTTTGCACATGGAAATCACCCGCGACCGCTTGGAGCGTGAGTTCGGCCTCGACCTGATTTCCACCGCGCCTTCCGTGACCTACAGAGTGGTGGCTGAAGACGGCGAGGAAAAGTGGGTCCATAACCCGTCTGATTGGCCGGAAGGAAAACTTAACGAGGTCTATGAGCCCGTGGTGAAGATGACCGTCATCGTGCCCGAGCAATTCGTCGGCCCCACCATGGAGCTGTGTCAGTCCAAGCGCGGCCAGATGGGCGGCATGGACTACCTCTCCGAGGACCGCGTGGAGCTGCGCTACACCATGCCGCTCGGCGAAATCATCTTCGACTTCTTCGATATGCTCAAGTCTCGCACCAAGGGCTACGCTTCGCTGAACTATGAAGAGGCCGGCGAGCAGCTCGCGGACCTAGTCAAGGTCGACATTTTGCTCAACGGTGACCCGGTCGATGCCTTCTCCGCCATCGTCCACCGCGATTCCGCCCAGTGGTACGGCAATAAGATGACCAAGAAGCTCAAGGAGCTCATCCCGCGCCAGCAGTTCGAGGTGCCCGTCCAGGCAGCCATCGGCTCGAAGATCATCGCCCGCGAAAACATCCGCGCTATGCGCAAGGACGTGCTGGCCAAGTGTTACGGCGGCGATATCTCCCGTAAGCGCAAGCTGCTGGAGAAGCAGAAGGCCGGTAAGAAGCGCATGAAGACGCTGGGCTCCGTCTCGGTGCCGCAGGAGGCCTTCGTGGCTGCGCTGTCTACCGACGCCGATGATTAACCCACCCAAGCACGCCGAACCCACCTCGCAGCCGCGCCTTGGTTGCGAGGTCGAGTCCAGCGGTAGTCTTTTGCGGCGGACTTGAGCGCCCACGCCGCGCCCAGCCCGTCCGGTCCTGTCTCTTATACACATCTGACGCTGCCGACGAATAGCCAAGAGTGTAGATCT
>NZ_JASPHV020000046.1:0-4760 GCF_030229435.2 Corynebacterium sp. MSK122
GGTGCAACGTCCTCTGGTGCAGCGCCCTCGGGCGCGGCCTCCGCATCTGGTGCGGGGGCGGGCGCGGGGGCTGGTTCGGGCTGGGATTGGGCGTCGACGAGCGGGGCGAGGGCGCCGGCCTCCGCGTTGACCGTGTGGGCATCGACCACGGCGAGGAAGGGGCCGTTGACGCCGGGGCCGAAGCCCTCGGACATGATGTCGGCGGCCTTGCGCTGGGTGGTATCGGGATTGGAGGTGGTATCGGCCGGAAGGGCGAGTTCCATGTCGAGCACCGGCGCGGTCATCGCGCCCAGGGAGAGGACAACCAGCGCCATGGCCAGGCCGGGGACCTTCTGGACCAGGCGCACCCAGCGGTTGCCCATGGTGGGACCACGGCGGCGCTTGCCCTTGCGGGTCGGGTTGCCGGCCACGCCGGGGATGCGGCCATTGAAGGCCTTATCGCCCAGCATGCCCAGCATCGCGGGGATGAGCGTAAGCGACACCAATACGGCGATGGCGACGGTGCCGGCGGCGGCCAAGCCCATGGCCGTCAAGAAGCCAATGCGCGCAATGAGAAGCGCAAAAAGCGCAGTAAAGACGGTCGCGCCGGCAAAGACCACGGAGGAGCCGGCGGTTCCCACCGCCATGCCTGCGGCATCGGGCCCGTCCATGCGGCGGCGCTCGGCACGGTAGCGCGACAGGATAAACAACGCATAGTCAATGCCCACGGCTAAGCCAATCATGATGGCCAGGACCGGGGTCATATTATTGAGCTCAATCCAGTGGGTGGCAATGAACATGCCCAGCGCGCCTAGCCCCACGCCGATGACGGCGGACACCAAAGGCATACCCGAGGCCACCAGGGAGCCGAAGGTAAAGATGAGCACGATAAAGGCAACGCCGAGGCCGATGATCTCAGAGGTGGAATTGACCGCGATTTCATCGCCAAAGCCGGCACCATTGCCCTCTACGGTGAGGCCGCGGTCGCGGGCAATATTCATTGCCTCGGTAACGGTGTCTTTATCGGCCTGCTCCACGCTATAGGGCGACTCGGCGTCGAAATTAAAGGTGGTATAGGCAATGGTCTCGTCATCATTGACCATGGCGAGGTTGTCCGCGTCCGCGCGGGCGGATGCTTCCGGCAATCCCATGTCCGTGAACTGGTGGATCACCTGGTCCTGCAATCGAGGCGAGACCTCAAGCGGGTTGCCAAAGCGCGTGGTATCGCCCATCTCTAGGTTGTCCTCGAGGTAGGAGATGGTGGCGTCGATGGCCTCGCGGTTTGCGGGATCAGAAAGCTTCTGGCCGTCTGGGGCCTTGAAGACCACGTTGACCGAGGGCGAGTTGGCAGGATTGCCGCCCTCTGGGAAGAGGTCCATGGTCTTGTAGGTAGCGTCGATGGACGGGGTTCCCTTGATGGAGAACTCGCTCGTCATCGGTTTCATCAGCAAGGCGGCGGCACCGCCGACGGCGGCGAGCAGCAGCAGCCATGCCACGATGACCTTCCACTTATGGAGGAAAGACCAGCGCCCAAGACGATAAAGCAGTTTAGCCACGGGTAGATGTACCTTCGCATTCGCGTGGGGGACGGGTTGAACTTTGCCCTAGTGTAGTGGCCATACCCCACATTCCCCTATCGCGAAGCCACCTGCGTCCCAGTTTTCACAGCTGGCGGCCAGCCAGCCGGATTCCCCGCGCCTGCCGAAAAATTGGGCAAAAGAAAATCCCGACCTGCGTAAACAGGCCGGGATCCCGGTGCGGTGGCGGCGGGATTTGAACCCGCGGTTGGGGGTTACCCAACAATCGCTTTCGAGGCGATCACCTTCGGCCGCTCGGACACGCCACCGCGTTCCAGATTACGGGAGTGGGCCCGAGCGACAAAATCGCTGCGCCGGCGGGGTGCCAGCGCAGCGAGATGTGGAAACGAGGGACGAGGATTAGTCGTCCTTCAGGCCGCCGATAACCTCGTTGGCCTTGTCCTTGATGCCTTCGGCAGCGTCAGACAGCTTGTCCTTAGCCTCGGAGGTGACCTGGTCGGCCTTGCCCTCGTTAGCTACGTCCTTGTTGTCGGTAGCTTCGCCGTAGGCTTCCTTTGCCTTGCCTACAAGGCCATCCTTCTTGTTTTCCAAATCGCCCATGTTCACTCCTTTGAATAGACGGTTGTTGTATGACCACCAGTGTACGCACTTTCAGCGCAGGCCGTCGAAGAATTTACGGAGCCCGGCGGCGCACTCCTCTTCGAGCACGCCGCCGCGGACCTGCGGGGTAAAGGGGGCAGTGGGGGCACGCAGGACATCGATAAGCGAGCCGCACGCGCCGGTCTTGGGCTCGAAGGCGCCAAAGACCACGGAAGAAACACGGGCAGCTTGCAAGGCGCCGGCGCACATGGCGCAGGGTTCTAGGGTGACGACGAGTTCGCAGCCGGAAAGCCGCCAGCCATCGCCGTGCACGCGGACGGCCTGGCGAATGGCCTCGACCTCGGCGTGGGCGGTCGGGTCCGCAAGCTCTTCACGGCGGTTGACGCCGGTGGCAAGTTCGGTTCCGGTGGCGTCGTAAAGCACCGCACCCACGGGGACGTCGCCGGCCGGCGTACGCTTGGCGACGTCGAGGGCGCGGCGCATCCGAGCCTCAGCGCGCAGCAAGGGCTCAGGCGTTATCAATGACGTCTTCCAACTCATCGCCAAAGCCGAGCTCGCCGGCGATGCGCAGCAACATATCGGAAGGCCAGTCCTCATCATTGTCAATGATGTAGCCCACCTGGTCCTCGGATAGACCAAGGTCAGCGAAGATATCGAAATCGCCCTCGCCATAAGGATCGGCCTCTTCGGGGTCCACATCCGGGATTTCATGATCGTTGATATCCATGAAATCGGCGGCGAAGTCATCGTCGACACCATAGGTGGCGTCCGAGATGAGCATCTTTACCCCGCCCGGCACGGGGCGCACGGCAATAAAATAGGCATCCTCCACGCACAGCAGCGCGAACGCAGCGCCCTCGGAACGCAGGCTGCGCACCGCATTGATGGAGGTCTGCGGATCCTCAAAGTCATCGTTGAAGCTGCGCACCAGCCATTGGCCCGCGTTGCGGGCGACGGTTACCGCGAAGGAGTAATTTTCGTTGCTCATACCTCGTGAGATTAGTCGTGTTGTGCCACAATTGTCATCGTGAGTTCTCAAGATGTTCAACGCCCTATCTGCATTATTGGCCTCGGCCTCATCGGCGGCTCTTTGCTGCGCGATCTCGCCGGATACAATCACCCCGTTTTTGGCTACAACCACTCCACGTCCGGCGCCCGCACCGCAGTAAAGCAGGGTTTTGACGTCACCGATGATCTTCCGGCGATTTTGACCCGCGCGGAGACGGAAAACGCGCTCATTGTCATAGCCGTGCCTATGGGCGCGGTGGGCGAGGTGCTTAACGCTATTCAGGAGCACGCGCCGAGCTGCGGTATTACGGACGTCGTTTCCGTGAAGACAGCCGTACGCCAGCAGGTACTGGAGCGCGGAATGGAGTCGCGCTACGTGGGCGGCCACCCGATGGCGGGCACGTCCAAGTCCGGTTGGGATAACTCGCAGAAGGACCTGTTCCGCCGCGCGGCGTGGGGCATTACCTATGACTACGCCGCCGAGTGTGAGGCGCGCGGGGAAAAGATTCCGAAGCAGTGGATTGAGACCTTCACCGAGGTCGTGCGCATGACCCAGATGGTGCACGCAGAGCCGGTTCCTATCCGCGTGGCTAATCACGATGCCGCGGTGGCGCGCATTTCCCACCTGCCGCACGTCTTTGCGGAGATCCTCGCCGTAGTGGGCGATAACGGCGGAATCCTGGCACAGTCCCTGGCTGCCGGTTCTTTCAAGGACGCTACCCGCGTGGCCGGCACGCACCCGGAGCTGGTGCAGCAGATGTGCGAGACCAATGCGCCGGCGCTGGTGGAAGCACTGGACGAAGCCTTGGACTTGCTGCGCGATGCCCGCGAGAAGCTCGACTCCCCCGAACCTTCCATCGCTGAGCTTTCCGACGCCGGCTATCGCGCCCGCACCCGCATCGATGCCCGTTCCGGCGCGCGCAAGGAATCGGTCTCCCCAGTCAAGATTTCTTCCCGCCCGGTGCTGCGCCTACACCCAGGCGGCCCGAAGTGGGTTGCACAGCTGCGCCAATCCGAGTCCCTGGGCGGGCGCATCGAGATTTTCTAGCGCTTTCGGCCCCGCAGGCCAGGAATGCGGGATGCTACCGCGGCGGCAATAAGACCTAGCACTGCTACGCCGGCATAAAGCCAAGGGTGGTCGGCGCTGGTCTGCGGGGTTTTCGGCGGTTCGGGAGTGGTTTCCGCGGTGAGAATCGCTTCCTTATCGCGCCCGCTCACTACTCCCTCGATCCACTCCTTGGTGCCGGCCAGCGTGGTAATAGCCGCGCTAGGTGAAGGCAGGTCTGGGTCCCCGTTCGCGGTGCCCGCGGTGGCGAGTCCGGCGAGCTTACCGTCTACAAAGAAGGGGCCGCCGGAGTCACCACCCTGCATGCCGGCTCGGCCAGTGGAGTGTACGTCGAGAATGGCGCTTTCAATTAGTGGCATCGGGCCATCTGGCGCCCCGCCCGGCATCGCCTCGCTGACTGGCACGCTTTCCGTACCCTCCGGCATTTTAAGTCCCGGCATGGCCTCAGCCGCGGGAACGCTTTCTCCACCATCGGCATCCTCACCAGCGTCCGTGGCGGCGCCCGCGCCAGCGTCCGCGCCCTGTCTCTTATACACATCTACGAGCCCACGAGACCCTGACCACTATCT
>NZ_JASPHV020000047.1:0-4083 GCF_030229435.2 Corynebacterium sp. MSK122
TTGCGGTACAGGGTCGGAACTAACATGGAAGACAGATCACGCTGAAGGCACATGAGGAGATCATGGCCAGTCAAGAAGTGGGTCATTCCACGTGGTTCCGATCCTGTATTCCCATTATCAGCGTCAAATTATTTGTGTGTGGAAAAACTTTTATTCCCGTTTATGCCGCCAGGGTAGAGAAACCACAGCACCAATAAGCAAGATGGCAGTGACACCTACTAAATATGCTATGGATACCCAGGGGATTCCATCGCCGCCAAAGAGGCCGTATCTAATGGCTTCACTTATGTGGACAGCCGGGTTGGCTTCTCCCACTATCTGAAGCCACGAAGGCAACAAGTCTTCAGGAACGGCAACCGGGCCGAGACTTAGCAGCGTAATAGCCAATAACAATGAGATGGAAGATGCCTGCTCAAGGCTGGAACATAATGCTCCAATTATCATTCCGGCAGAAAGAAAAGCACAACCAGCAAAAAATAGGGCTGGAATGATAGTGAAAGAAGGAGATAAAGAAAGCCCGAGAATCTTAACTACCGCAACTGGAGTTATGAGCAGTGAAGGAGTAGCTAAGAGACTAAAGGCGATAAAGCTCCCCACAACAAACTGGAGGCGCTTTGCCCCAGTAGCAGCTAGTTGATCTAGAGCTCCATTCGCCTTCATAAAGGAAATATTGGTGGCAATTTTACCCTGCAACTCGAATAGCAAAGAAAAAGATAGACCACCAATAACAGCGTACTCAACGGCGGCCCCACCTAAATTTTGTGCGTACACACCAAGCCCTAAGGACATTAGAACAGGAACGACAATCCCAGTAAGCAGCATGGACGGCCAAGACCAGCGCCAATTAGTCAGCTGTATGCGTGTAAACGTAAAGGTGTTACTCATGCTTCATTCGTTTGGGATGCGATTAGGTTGACAAAAACATCCTCGAGATTGGGTGAGCTAATAGTAATATCGCCGGCTCCTTCGTCACATAGTTTCGAGACAATTCTCGGAACTTCGTCGACACCTACTATCTGCTCGCAAGGTTCTGAACTTTTATCACTATTGGACTCAGTGCGGTACGCAATGGTTCGTCTATTTTGAACGTTTTGCATGACTTGGTTAACCGTGCCGTTGGCAATGAGCCGCCCTTTATCCATAATTCCGAGATGAGTTAGGCAGGATTCAACTTCGGAAACTGCATGAGTGATTACCAATACGGTAACTCCCTTATGAGAGAGTGCCTCAATTTCGTCCCATACTAGACGGCGATTTAACGCATCCAGCTCATTCGTGGGCTCATCCAGAATGACGAAAGGGCGGTTTGAGGAGATAGCGATTGCAAGTTGGACAAGTTTACTTTGTCCACCAGATAGCGATCTCACCTCTCGATTGCGGAATCGAAGAATGCCTAGCTTTTCTAGGAGATGTTTCTGCTGCTTGTTCGATGACTTCGTCCCGTACAGCCGACCAAAGAAATTCATTGATTCCTCTACAGTCATGGTGTTTAGGGCTAGCGGAGATTGCGACAAATATGCGACGTTTGACCTCTGCCAGTGAGTGGTTGCGGACGCATCTCTGCTTTCATTTATCCAAATGTGGCCGGAAGTAGGGCGTAGTATGCCGGTGAGGATACGAGCTAAGCTACTTTTTCCTGAACCGTTGCGCCCAATTAAACCGTAGACACTACCCCTGTCGATGCTTAGAGAAACGTTGTCGACTGCGGGCTTTTCTTGATTAGGGTAGGTCTTACAAAGACGCTCTAGTCGTACAAGTTCTGACATGACCCACTGTCCTTTAGTTGACGACGAAGCTGCCTAGACTTACAGCGGACGACGTTAAAGCAGTCGAGATGTGCAATGTCATCATCCGAGAATGATTGCGATAGTAGCATTCTCAACGCTTTGCTGATCATGGTCATAAACAGCATTACGGTTTGGACACCAATGTAAACTGTGGGCCTGACCCTCGGAAAGTAGACACGTCGGGAGTAACTTTGCTGCTTGCCATATTTACCATCGACAAATAAGCGTACTCACCTGATTAAATAGTCCCATCAAGGTCGAATATATAATCGCTCACCGCTGTTTAACGCCTATCGCAATGGAGTTCTTACCCAGGGCAAAGAGCGTAAGTACTGCTACGACTGACACGAGGATAAAAGTAACTGTCACCGATAAGAAACCGGAATACTCCAGTAACAGCCCAGCCAAAATAGCACCCACCATCATTCCAGCCGGCGGAAGCATTTCAACACGCCCCCCGTGCAGCTGGATTAGCTTTTCCGAACAGGTGTTGTTGCAAAGTTGGGCGGAGAGCAGCGAAGACTCAGTTTCTCATTCCCTGATGGCCGCTGCGTGTGGGCGTTGTTAGGTCGTCTCGAAGACCTGGTTGACGATCACCGCGTCCGGGTTCGGTTGCCCGTAGGCAAACATCGCGCCTTGCCCTTTCCGCAATGAGTGCATCGCCTCCATCCCTTTCAACGTCCGATATGCAGATGTCCGGTTCTTAAACGCGCCTTTCGGCCCGAGGATCCGCTTCAGCCGACCATGGTCGCCTTCCAGGCTGTTGTTGAGGTATTTCACCTGCCGGTGTTCCACTGTGGGCGGGCAGATTCCCTCTGACTTCAACTCGGCGATTGCCCTGGCAAGGGAGGGTGCTTTATCGGCGTTGATCACTCTGAGATACCCGGCTGACGCATTGGATCTGACGGCCTTGGCCAGGAAACACTTCGCTGCGGCCACGTTTCGCTTCGAAGAGAGGTAAAAGTCCAAGGTCTGGCCACCGGCGGTGATCGCCCGATAGAGGTAGCACACTACCTGCCGCCGACCCGGATATAGGTCTCATCCACCCGCCAAGAACTGGCCTGCCAGTCAGGTACCTGCCGGTACCACCGTGTTTGCTTGTCCAGCTCAGGGGCGTATTTCTGGACCCAGCGGTGAGAATCGTGGTGTGATCGACCGGCACGCCCCGCTGAAGTCATCATTTCCTCCAGATCGCGGTAGCTCACCCCGTAGCGGCAGTACCACCCACTGCCCATAGAATGATGTCACGGGGGAAATGACGACCGAAGAAGATACCCATGGCTGTGACTATTTCACGTCGCCCTTCCTACTGCCCCAACTTTGCAACAACACCCCATAGTTGAATAAGTCGGCAGTTAACACACCTTATTTTCCGTAAACTGCCGACTATGGAAGAGAAAAACCTATCGTCATTAGTGTTCGGAAACGTCGTCCTTGAATCTCAGTTTTTGGGGACAACTCCTCGAATATATGCCGCTGACATGCGGTCTTATTCTTTACGCCCCAGTCCTTATGCCACTCTCTCTGCCCCCTTAAATGATTTAAGAGGGCAGCTTCAACCTGACCATGCTGAGGCTATCGCTAAGAAAATCTTTGACTCCGTGGCTGAAGAGCTGAACGAAAACTACCCAGGTGGTTGTGAGCGCGCAGAGGAGGAACTAAAAGCCTGGCTTATACAGAGTAATTAGTTCACATTGCATGGAAGATGGACTTCTTTGGAGATACCAAAGTCATGATGCTTTCCTACAAAAATCTCTCCATCAATTCGATAATCATGCCCTGAAGTAGTTGGGTCACAGATCGCTTCTCCACGAACAAATCCGTAGCCACCCTCAGTAAGATTCTTAGAGGTTTCATCTACGGTCTCATAAACAGCTCCGAGATGTTCTTCTTGAAGCCTGATCTTTGCGCTTAAAGGAAGAAACCCAGTTCCAGTACACCGGACATGCAATCCATAAGAGACAATTCCTCCGGCTTCTACCTGGTGATTCGCAAATGTTCCAGTGCATACACCTGCATTCAAAGAGCGAGTTGATATTCCATCATTCGATGTTTCCTCATCAAGCGTAAAAGTTCAGACTTTAAAGCCGTGGGGTTCAAGCCACATACGGAGTGTACAGAAAAGGTACTGAGCGTGACGCACGTTAATACATTGCGCTATAAGTACTATGAAGTGTCCCAGGTTTTGTTCCGTTTGAGTAGATGGGAAAATCTGGAATATGCCAAGAAAATTTGACCAGGATGCGAAGGATCGTGTGGTCCGTCTTGTAGAGGACCGCATCTTGGCGGAAAATAT
>NZ_JASPHV020000048.1:0-3488 GCF_030229435.2 Corynebacterium sp. MSK122
AGCTCACGAATAGTCTTGGTAACTGATTGCGTGCGTTTATAAACCTGGATGGCTCGACGTCGCTCTTCTTTGGTATACGAACGATTCATGATGGAATTCTCCAAAATTCCGTCCGCATCCCCTTTTGACCCTTAACCCTAAGGCCACATTCACGGTAGATAAGGGCCAGAAATTTGAAATTTTTCGCCCTTATCTACCGTGAATGACAGTGACAGGTGTGCGAGACCCAGGGCTGTGGGCTGGACCCCGGAAATCGGATAGCCGCAACGTCACGGATACTCCTCAGGACAGGCAACTATGCGGGCCAAGATTGTGCCCCATTTGCGGTCTTTAAACGCGATAGCTGGGGCTTGGTTGCGACCTCAGTTGTCGTTCATAGGTTGAGACACACCTCTAGAACTGCTCCTGAAAGCGCTAAAAGCAGCAGAGCTGGGCCTCACACGGACTTATTTTCAGCAGCCGTCACTTCGGTGTGGAAAGCCGCAGAGAATCGATGTGGTGAGACATCCGGAACGATGTCTCCAAACCAGACACTGTTAGTCCGACAGCATTCCGGCTGTTCAGAGCTTTTCTGGCCAGCTTTCCCTTTACCCTTAGGCAACCACGGGGGCTCATGCGGCTACCGCGTGAGCTCCTTGAAGTAGCAAAACATGCGGTAACCGTTCCCGTCTTCGTAATGTGAGAATCCGCGTCCCTCGTAAAAGCGGCGAGCGTCAACATCCACTTCATCGACATTGATCTGGATCTCGATGACGTCTGCTTTAGACACTGCGGTTTCTACTAGGTCCATGATGGCAGTGCCTATCCCCCGCCCTCGAAGCTCGGGATGAACGTAAAGCTCTTCAAGCATCGCGATAGGCCCCTCATAGTAGGGGCTGGGTCGAAGCGTCACAAAGGCGAAGCCGGCAGGTAACTTCTCACCGTCAGCGATGCAGACTATGACGTCATCGCGCCGAAGAAGACACTGAAAACGCTCTGTAAGAACATCGATTGACGGGCACGGGGTATCGAATTCGGCGTTGAAATCACTGAGCATCGCGGCCACATCATGAGCACGTTCGTGCGTAGCCCTATTCAGGTCGATCCCTTCGGCCCGAATCATCCTTTGAGCCGATTTGTCCAGAGAGCTAGCACTAGCTGGGACCGTGATGTTAAAGCCAACACCGAAACGGTCGATCACCATGCCGAAGTAGTCGCCCCACGGCGCCTTGGCGAAAGGCATGGACGCATCGCCGCTGTCGGCTAGCGCAGCGTAGATCGTTTCAGCTTCTTCCACGGAATCAGACTCGACGGTGAATCCGATATTTCCTAGAGTGAGGCGATCGCAAGAGTTCTGCAAATCGTCACCTCCACCAAG
Organism: Corynebacterium sp. MSK122; assembly: GCF_030229435.2. NCBI lineage: Bacteria > Bacillati > Actinomycetota > Actinomycetes > Mycobacteriales > Corynebacteriaceae > Corynebacterium > Corynebacterium sp. MSK122. The sequence continues at coordinate 1,358 of NZ_JASPHV020000048.1, forward strand.
AGTAAAAGGACCGCGAAGGGTGCCGTGAGCGATGGCGTCACGTGGCGGATCGAAGGGGAACTCAACTCCATTATCTAGCTGCTCGCCATACGTCAGCATCTCGAGATCACCACCGAAAACCGAATGATAATACTCGAATACGTCGCGGGCGTTACCAGGGAAAGAAATGTACGGCGTGGTCTTTACTGTCATGCCGCAATGATAACCCTATTTTTCGCTCCGGTTGCGGGCGCGCTGTAAGGCGGTATGGTTTTGCACGCGTGGGGATTGAGGGTGTGAATCCCACTGTCGTGGGTTTGATGAGGTAGTCGATGTTGCGGAAGCTTTGGCATCGGCGTGCGTTGTGCTCCGTACGTTGTTTCAAAAACGGGTTTCATCAAACGGAACAAAACCTGGGACACTTCATATCCCACCCCAGGCCTAATGACTTGGGTGCAGCGGCAACGCTCATCCGATTTAGGCAGAGTCGTTGCAGGATCCAGTGGGTCACCTGGTCCGTGGTCTTTGAATTGTCGGGCGCGCAGGCAAGGCCAGCACGGAAGATCTTCTGCAAGCAACGCTTGTTGGTGCACCGGTAGCGTGGAAGGCGCACATGAAGTTGTTGGGTGGCCGACGATGGGCAGATCGACCAGGCTGCGGATGACGTGGTCGCGGAATACTCCAGGCTGCCCGCAGGTAGGGCATTCATTGATCGGCTCGACGGGTTCGGCTTCAATAACAGTGACGTCACCGTTTTCTGTGGCACCGGTGATAGTAGTTCCTAGTTTTGCGGTGCGGCAGATGGTATCGACGATGACATTTCCGTTAGGCTGCACAGTAGGTCCTTAGTTTTGTACGGATGGATTAGATACCTTTTTCCTACAAAGCCAAGGACCCCAATATCTTGTGCCACGCCCGAACCCCCGGCGAACTAATCAATGCACTCTAAAACCGGAAGAGCCCTTTTAGTACTACTGGTGGATTTCGGTTTTGGTGGGGATTAACGCCGCCGGCTTCGGTTTTTCCGTTGAGGAGGTCGTTGACTACTTCCCGATGGTGAAATGGGTCGATGGTGAGGTAGAGAGGAACCAGTCACCTGGAAGAGATCGATCCAGTCGTTGGTGTGCAATCTGGGAGGTAGGGTCGCGGGGTCGATTCCTCGCGAGCGCAACCATGATTGTGTTTCTGAACGTGATGAAAACAACCCTGCCCTTCGGAGAATTTCCCCTATCCCGCGTCCCCGGGCAGTGAAAACGGTGTGCACCATCGCCTGAAAGGCTTTGCGCTGCTCTATCGGAATCTTCGGGGCACCCACCCGGCGGATCACTAAGATCCCCCCGTCAACGTTTGGCTGTGGCCGGAAAGCAGACCTTGGTACCCGAGAACCCAGGTGAAATGTGAACCATGGGGACCACTGAGCCGTCATCATCGTGCTTGCGCCTACCCCGGCCCGGCGGCGAGCGACTTCCCACTGCATGAGGAGTACAGCGTCAGTCCATGCTGGCGCATGCAGCAACTTTCGAAGAATGGCAGTGGTGAGGTGAAAGGGAATGTTTCCCACAATGACGCAGGGAGTGGCGGGTAACCGGAAGTTAAGGAAATCATCATGGACCACTTCGACCGCCGCCGAGGAGGTTTCTTGTGTGATTTTGGCAGCTAGTTTTGCGTCCACTTCAACTGCCGTTATCGCCCTCCCCAAGTGGGCCATCGGGTGAGTGAGGGCACCGCTTCCTGGTCCGATCTCAATGATGGGGCCGGAGGTTTGTTTCACAAGGTCGATGATGGAGTTGATGATCTTGTGGTTGGTGAGAAAATTTTGGCCATGCTCGTGACGGCCGTGTCCGTATGCAGACATCAGGTGTGCTCCTTGGATTTGAAAGGGAGCCGGGCATGACAAATAGCCGCCCGGCTAAAGGACCGGAGCGGTTTTTAACCTACGGGGTAGGAAACCGCCTTAGCGGTTGGTGCGCAACCGCAAGAAAGCGGTACCTGAAATCAACATGGGTCTAATTATATCCATTTAAAGGGTTAAGGGTCAAAATGTGTGTCTGGCTCGGCGTGTCGCGGGGGTTAGATTTGGCCTTTTTGAATGCCGATTGAGTGGGTGTAGTCGGTGTCGATAGCGTTGTCGTAGAGGGCTGGGCGTCCTGTT
>NZ_JASPHV020000049.1:0-2883 GCF_030229435.2 Corynebacterium sp. MSK122
CGCGACCAGGCTAACTGCCTCGCCTGCCACCACGCGCTCAACAGCAGCATCCTTAACATCCTTCGGAGTCCAACGCGTCACAACTACCTCCCGGTCGAAGTGGCGCATTCACCCCTTGACAGCACGCTTCCTCCTCTCGCCTTCCGAAGGCAAGATTGCTGGTGGATGCCTCGGATGCAAAAGGAAATGTAAGTGTACAAAACATTCAACTTTTTGATGGGGGCGAGGGAGCCGTCCCACATTTTCATAGGATTTCGTGTGAGTTCTTCTACGTCACTAAAGGGGAGCTGGAGTTTTGGGAGGATGGCCAAATTTACCAGCTAGGCGCGGGTGATTGCGCATTGGTTCTTCCGGGAGTTCCTCATGCTTTTGGAGCCGCTAAGGGTAGCGACGCGGATGTACTGGTAACTATCGCACCCGGTGTGGAGAGGTTTGAGTATTTCCGTATCTTGGGCGGGATAGTGAGTGGCAAGGTTCCTGAAGATGAGCTTGCCCGTCGAGAAGATGAATTCGATACGTATTTTGTGGATGCACAAGATTGGAGAGCGCATAGAGGAGGATAGGGATCCAGAATCTACGCTGCTTGCACTCTGGATGAAGGGGGGCGGACTGCGAGTGCCTTAGAGGATTGATTATTGCCAAACATGTCAAATCGGAATTCGAAAGCAGATATGCCAGTCCTACAATTGGCAGGGTTAGCGTTTGCCGCTTTCTTGGCCATAATGACCGAGACCATTCCTACGGGGGTTTTGGTTGATATGGGTGAGTCCTTTGGAACGACAACGGGAAAAGTAGGACAGTTTCTAACCGTTTATGCAGCTGGATCTGTGGTGGCTGCAATACCGGTGATGGCGGCAACTCGAAAAATGCCGCGTAAGCGTCTTTTGGTTATAGCTATCATGGGGCTTGGCGTTTTCAACGCTCTCACTGCTATTACTTCGTATTTGTGGTTAGCCTTTTTTGCTAGGTTTCTTGCCGGTATGGCCGGAGGTGTCGTTTGGGGTCTTGTGGCAAATTACGCTCGGAGTTTAGTCAGTTCGGAAAACGAAGGTCGCGCACTTGCCATTATCGGTTTTGGGCAGCCTTTGGCCTTAGCTTGTGGAGTCCCGCTTGGTGCATTAGGGGGTCAACACTTTGGTTGGAGGTTGACGCTTGGCATGCTAACAGTCGCATCCATCGTTTTAGCGTTATGGATTACGTTTGCAGTTCCTTCCCGGCCGGGACCTGTTGGAGATGGCCCAGGAGCCAATGTTCTTAAGAGATCGATTTTGATGCCTGGTGTGATGGGGGTGCTTGTAGCGCTTTTCGGCTGGACAGTAGCGCACAACATGGTTTACACGTACATTCAACCTTTAACCAGTGGTGTGGGAATAGCTCTTGGAATAGATGTTGTGCTTCTATTTTTTGGGATTTCTGCGGGGATCAGTATTTTACTTACTGCTGTCGTTGTAGATAAGAGATTGTTTCTGACTGGTCTAATCTCAGGAGCGTTGATGCTTTTAGGATTCTTGCTTTTGTCGGTACCGGCAGCTCCCAACTATTTTTTCATTTCAGGAATAGTCGTCTGGGGACTGGGATTTGGTGGTGCACCGACAGTTCTGCAGACTGCTTTAGCCAGAAATACAGTTAACTTGGCAGACATTGCACAGTCCTTTTTCGTTACTATCTTCAATCTTGGTGTAGGTATCGGTGGTGCGGTCGGTGGGGCAGTATCGAGTCTTTGGGGTGCTTCTGCTCTTAGTATTGGTGCAGGGGTGGTGTGTGTCTTGGTTTTCGGATTGCTCGTTGTAAGGAGTAGAGATTTTGGAAGGCAGCTTTGAGAGCTAGGCCACACACTTAGGTCGGGAAGAGCAGTCTTCGCTGCTCTCCGCCCAACTTTGCAACAACACCGTTCATTTCGCCCAATCGATGAAAGTCATTAGCACAAACAAAAGTGACCTTAACTAACTGCTCTAGTTAAGGTCACTTTTCTTGCATCATGATTTTACGATTTAATTACGCTCAAACCGTAAACGGACGTCCATAGTCAATGTCCTCATTACTCTTTTCCTGGAACGGAGCTAAAAGGTAGCGGCTTTTCCATGGGCAAGGAACTCTCCACAGATAGTAATCATTACCTACATATCCGTCTTCCCGTTGCACTCCTTCTGTCTCAGGTTGGGGGCGTACAACTCCATTAAACTTTTCGGGGATAAGGGCTCTACGACCTACTGGATCTGTCCACTGGAAATCATGTTCCCATCCTTCGTTAAAAGAACACCCATCGAAATAAACTAATACCTCACTCGGGGAACTGAGAGAATGGGGAGGGTTCTCTATCGGAATTTTCTCGTACCAAATGTCATGGTCTACTTTTTTGCCTTTATCAATCCACTCGAGAATCTCTTGCTCATCAAAACTGGCACCTGCAAAAACCTGGATTGCTCCATCAGGATCGGATAGAAAGAAGCGTTTGACGTAGGCAAGGTAAATATTAGATATATGCATTAACCGAGGCCGATCTTTTAAAGGTTGCCAGGAATCTTACATTTAACGCGCGCTGGATTACTATAAGCCCTCGCATAATAAGTTCCCGTTGAGGTAACAATTGTTCCTTCAGTTACCCCGATAAATGAGGTTTCGACGTCTCCAATGCAATCTTGTTCCACTTCACGCGAGGTGTACTTATGTGGAAGATTCTTCTTTTTATCGAATTTATAATCCGGTTTATTATCTGTACCACCCCTTAAATCAGGTGCTTTTTCCACCAAGCATAGTGAAGTGCCCCGGGTTTTGTTCCTAGGCATTTGCCTTGATTTCTATTATTGCTTGCGGCGGGTGCTGGTCCCAAAATTCGGTTTCCACTTCGACCGGGGTTCGGTATCCCAAGCTTTGGTGAAGCCT
>NZ_JASPHV020000004.1:0-125005 GCF_030229435.2 Corynebacterium sp. MSK122
TCGGAGATGTGTATAAGAGACAGTGCAAGATGGATGCATGTCCAATGAACGAATGCAGCCCGCTGCGGAGCGCGCCTATGACTTCGTCAAAGAGAAGATCATTGACGGTTCCTTCGAGCCCTCGCAGATGCTTTCCGAGGCCTCCCTGGCTACCGAAATGGGAATTAGCCGCACCCCAATGCACGAGGCTTTCCTGCGCCTAGAGGTCGAAGGCTTTCTACAGCTCTACCCCAGGCGTGGTGCGCTCATCGTGCCGATCAGCCCGCAGGAAATTCGCGAGGTCTATGAAGCACGCTTGCTCGTAGATAGGCACTGCGCTGAGAAAATCTGCGCCATGCCTGACACCGAGCGCGCGGACATCGCTGATCAGCTAGACGCGACCATCACGGAACAAAACGCTGCGTTGGATGGCGCAGACCTGCATGCCTATACGAATCTTGATGCGCGTTTCCACCAGATCATCATGGATGGCGGTGCCAATACCCTGCTGGCTGGGCTGGGACACCAGCTGCGCGAACGCCAGCAGCGTTTTACCGCTACGGCCATTGGCCGCAACGTAGCCCGCGCCCGCACCTTTGTGGATCAGCACCGCACGCTTGCCGATGCCCTCCGCGCCGGCGACCTCGACGCCTACCTTTCCGCATTGGACACCCACCTAAGCAACTCGAGGAATCAACTATGACCGAAAAGTTTGCCAAACACTCATGGTTTCCCGTCGCTGGCAGCATGGTTGCTGTCGCGTGGGGCGGCAATGAATTCACCCCTCTCCTAGTTATGTACCGCGAGGAGTCGCACTTCTCGCAGGTCACCGTCAATGGCCTCTTGGCCGCCTATGTGCTCGGCATCGTGCCGGCGTTGCTGATTTCTGGCCCGCTTTCGGACTACATTGGCCGCCGCCCCACGATGCTGCCTGCCGCGCCGCTGTCACTGTTGGGTTCTTTCCTTTTATCCATCGCGCCGAACGAGCCGCTCGTCATCGCCGTGGGCCGCATCATGTGCGGCTTGGCTTTGGGCATCGTCATGGCTGTCGGCTCCACATGGGTGGCAGAGCTCATCACCCGCGCTGGCGGCGATCCAGCTGCCGGGCCGCGCCACGCCTCCATGTGCCTGACCTTAGGTTTCCTCATCGGCGCCGGCCTCGCATCGGTACTGGCCCAGTGGGGTCCGTGGCCCACCCACTTGGCGTATATCCTGCACATCCTCCTCACGGTTGCCACCGCCATCTGGCTGATGAAGACCCCGGAAACCCGCCCGCCGCGGGGCGCTACGGTAAAAGACACCTTCCTTGACTTGAGCATCCGCGACATGCTGCGTATGCTGCACATTCCCTCCGCAGCACACCGCCGCTTCGTGCGCATTGTCCTGCCGGTCGCACCGTGGGTCTTCGGCTGCGCTGGCGCCGCCTATGCCCTCCTGCCCCAGCTTTTGTCCGAGTCCGCCGGCGATGCCCCCATCGCTTTCTCGGGCCTGATGACCGTTATCACCTTGGGCTGCGGCGTCGGCATCCAGATGCTCGGCAAGGTCATCGATACCAGCCGCTCCGCCCGCGCTTCCGCAGTTGCCATGGGGGTTATCACTGTGGGCACCATCCTCGGCGCGGTTGCCTCCCATACTCGCTCCCTGCCGCTCGGAATCGCCGGCGCGGCGGTCATGGGCGCAGGCTACGGCCTCGCCCTTGTCGCCGGTCTGTCCGAGGTCCAACGCATCGCCCGCGCCGAAGAACTCGCCGGCCTCACCGCCGTCTACTACTCGGTGTCCTATACCGGCTTCTTTATCCCCATGGCCTTCAGCGCACTCGCGCCGCTGGTCGGCTTTACCACCCTATTCCTCATTGGCGCCGTGCTCGCAGTGTGCTGCCTCATTAACGTGGTCCTCGGTTGGCGCGCCCACCTGCCTGGCCCGGTCCGTTAAGTCCTATCACTCATAAAAAATTGCCCAGCCGCACTGGCTGGGCAATCATTTTTTAGGTGGCAACGCACACGCTACTGCTTGACGACGGTAGCGCTAACCCCCTTCACCACCTCGTGCACATCCGCACCATCGAGCGCCTCGGTGGTCACCTGGAAATCGGTGGCGAGCACTTCACCGGCGATGTGGTCGGCGTGACGCTCCGCCCAGGCCTTCTTCTCCTCGGGGACAGAGAGTACGGCCGCGATGCGATCCGAGACCTCGAACCCAGAAGCCTTGCGGGCATCCTGGAGGCCGCGGATAACGTCCGCAGCCCAGCCTTCGGCCTCGAGCTCTTCGGTCACCTCGGTATCAAGTACTACCAGGCCGTCAAGACCTTCGATACGCGCGGTCGACTTCGGATTCGCTGCCTGCAGGCGCTCGGTGTACTCATCCGGGCCAAGCACGATATCGCCGTCCACTACAACCTCATCGCCGCGGCGTTCGTAGTTGCCCGCCTTGAGGTTCTTGATGGCGCGCTGCACGTCCTTGCCCAACCGCGGGCCGGCGACCTTCGCGTTACAGACAACCTGGAAGGTGCCTACCGAATCGACGTCGTCAGTAAGCTCAACTTCCTTGACATTGACCTCGTCGCGAATGATATCGGCAAAGTCCGCCAGGCGCTGCGCCCCGTCGAGGGCCACCGTCAGCTTCGGCAGCGGCAAGCGGTTGCGCAGCTTATTGGACTTGCGCACCGAAGACGCTGCCGAGGCCACCGCGCGGGTCGCATCCATCGCAGAGACGAGATCTGCATCAGACGGGTAATCCGCGGCCTGCGGGTAGTCTGCCAAGTGCACCGAACGCTCACCGGTAAGCCCGCGGTAGATAACCTCCGCCACGTGCGGTAGCAGCGGTGCCACCACGCGAGTCACAGTCTCCAGCACGGTGTACAAGGTATTAAACGCCTCAGGATGGGCGTCCTCGCCCTCCCAGAAACGATCGCGCGAGCGACGGACGTACCAGTTGGTAAGGACGTCGGCAAACAGGCGCACCTCTTCGGTTGCCGTGGCGATATCGGTATCGGCAAGCGCCGTGTTGACATTGGCCACGACATCGTGGGTCTTAGCCAAGATATAGCGGTCCAAAACATGCGCGGAGCTGGTGTCGAACTTTGCTTCCTTCTCTGCGTAGAGCTGCAGGAAGGTATAGGCATTCCAGATAGGCAGGATAGCCTGGCGCACGCCCTCGCGAATGCCCTGCTCAGTCACGATGAGGTTGCCTCCGCGCAGGATAGGCGAAGACATCAGGAACCAACGCATGGCATCCGAACCATCGCGATCAAAGACCTCGTTGACGTTCGGATAGTTGCCCTTGGACTTAGACATCTTAAGGCCATCATTGCCCAGCACGATGCCGTGGGCCACGACCTTCTTATACGCCGGGCGGTCAAAAAGCGCGGTGGACAGCGCGTGCATCACATAGAACCAACCACGCGTCTGTCCGGAGTACTCCACAATGAAGTCGGACGGCGAGTGGGTTTCAAACCATTCCTTGTTCTCGAATGGGTAGTGCTTTTGCGCAAACGGCATCGAGCCGGACTCAAACCAGCAATCCAGCACGTCTGGCACGCGGCGCATCATCGACTTACCGGTCGGATCATCCGGGTTCGGGCGCACCAACTCGTCGATGTGTGGACGGTGCAGCGACTCCGGACGGACACCGAAATCGCGCTCCAGCTCGTCCAAGGAGCCGTAGACATCCATGCGCGGATAGTTGTCATCATCGGACATCCACACTGGGATAGGTGCACCCCAGTAGCGGGTACGGGAGATATTCCAGTCGCGCGCTCCCTCGAGCCACTTGCCAAACTGGCCATCCCGGATATGCTCCGGCAGCCACTCAATCTCCTTGTGGTTAAGCTCCACCATGCGGTCGCGGAACTCCGTCACCTTCACGAACCACGCCGGCAGCGCCATGTAGATAAGCGGCTCCCCCGAGCGCCACGAGTGTGGATAGGAGTGCTCGATGGTGACGTGGCGCACCACTCGCCCAGCAGCCTTCAGATCCTTAATGATGTCCTTATTCGCATCAAAGACCAGCTGGCCTTCATACGGCGGAACCTGCGAGGTGAACTTGCCATCCTCATCCACTGGGATAACCAGCTCGATGTCGTACTGGTTGGTGGTATTCATATCGTCTTCACCAAACGCAGGAGCCTGGTGTACCACACCGGTGCCGTCCTCCGTGGTGACGTAATCAGCGATCAAAACCTGGTAGGCGTTGCGCAGATCCGGGAAGAAGCCGAAGATCGGCTCATACGTAAAGCCCTCGAGTTGCGCGCCGGTAAAGGTCTCCAGCACCTCGGCCGCCCCTAGTTCCTTCTCCAAGGTGGCCAGCAGGTTTTCCGCCATGATGAAGGTACGGCCAGCGAAATCACCCTCCGTAGCCTTAAAGAGCACGTAGGTAACCTCTGGATGAACCGCCAAGGCCTCGTTCGAAGGCAAGGTCCAAGGGGTGGTGGTCCAGGCGAGGAAGGAGGCGTCGGCAAGCGCAGGGTGCTCCGCCAACGTCTTTTCTGCAGCGCTTCCCTCGCGCGCGCCCTCCACTGGGAAGGTAACCGTCAGGGTCGGATCCTGGCGCATCTTATAGGAATCGTCCAGGCGGGTCTCCTGATTGGACAAAGAAGTGTGCTCCGCCCAAGAGTACGGCAGGACGCGGAAGCCCTTGTAGATCAAGCCCTTGTCATAAAGCTCCTTGAATGCCCACATGACGGATTCCATGTAGTCGATATCCATGGTCTTGTAGCCGTTTTCAAAGTCCACCCAGCGGGCCTGGCGGTTGACGTACTCTTCCCACTCGTCGGTGTACTCCAGCACGGACTTGGCGCAGTATTCATTGAACTTTTCTAAGCCCATGTCCTCGATCTGCGCCTTTTCAGTGATACCCAGCTGCTTTTCCGCCTCCAGCTCGGCGGGCAGACCGTGGGTATCCCAGCCGAAGACACGAGGCACGTAATTGCCAGCCATGGTGCGATAGCGCGGGACGATATCCTTCACATAACCGGTCAACAGGTGCCCATAGTGCGGCAAGCCATTTGCGAATGGAGGGCCATCATAAAAGATGTACTCTGGGCAGTCCTTGGTCTTTTCTAGCGAAGCCTGGAAGGTATCATCCTGCTTCCAGTACTTCTGGACTTCCTCTTCCATATCTGGGAAGCGGCTGGAGCCGCCAGTCATGTCGACCTTGGGGTAAACCTTTTTCGCCATAATTATCCTTCACTCTTAACACGGTGCAGGGACGCGCCATCAAGGCTCGCGGTACCACCCTGCTTGAGCCCGAAGGCTCCGCTTCGTTTCGGTGAAGGAGTTGACGGTCCCACCCGTTCAGTTCTACTGGGCCACACTGGCCGTTCTTCTGAATTGCTCCCCGGTGATGGCCGGATCACTGCGTGTAGGCCACAGTATAGCGCCCCAGAATCTTCGTACACAAGAAGTTATCCACAGGCTAAAAATTTTCCCTTGTGGGGGATTGCGCGGGGAAATAAATTGTGAATCGTGAACGCGCTAGATACTTACCTCGCAGCCATGGCACCCGGGATGGACATCGTCCTCGGGTGCGCAGGCATGTCTGAGGACGACCTCTGCGCGCGAGGCGCCGCTGAAAAAACGGCCCGCGAGTTGGTATTGCTAAAAGAGGCGTACTGCGGCACGACCAAGTTCACTAGGAAGCGTCGTCGTGCTATCGAAGGTGCTCAGCACAATGGGCATTCCATCGTTGCTTTATCCATCATTGAAAAGTATGCGCGCAAGATGCCCACGCTTTTCGACGCCTGGGTTCTCCGCGAACAACTGTGCACCACCAAAGCTACAGCAGGGGCGCTAGAAAAGCTGGCCCAGTCCAAGGTCCCGAAGAAAAAGCGCAAGGTGAAGCCTGGTGTACGCATCATCAGACGCAAGGATGCGCCGTGGACGCTAGCGATCGATGGCTCGTCTTCGTTTATTGCGGACCTCCACGCGGCGGTGGAGAACCAGGATAAAAAGCCGCTGGATGTGGTGGAAGAAACCTTCTTCGGCAACAATACGGGGCAACGAAGCACCGTGGTAACCAATGTCATCGTGCAGCTGGAGGACTACGTGCGCATCGTCAACGGTGACGGTGAAGAAATCACCTTGCAGATGACCAACGGAGCAACGCTTACAGGTGCGCAATATGTGCGCCGCGCACTAAAGGAGCATGGGCTCATTACCCTGCTGAGCCCCTATGAAGGCGCGGTGAACCTGTACCGCACGGAGCGCTTCGCCAATGCAAAGCAACGGTTGATGGCGGGCGCGGAAAACCCGGTATGCCCATGGCCGCGCTGCGCTAAGCCTGCCGACGAATGCCAAATTCACCATCTGGAGCCGTGGTTGCACGGTGGATTGACCAATATCGCGAACTTATCCACAGCTTGCGCGTACCACAATGGCGCCAACGATGACGATCCCAATGCCCCTCCGCTGCGCGGGCGACTTGCCCGTACCAACGGACAGATTCGGTGGCAACCGCCCGAGTGCTAGAACCCGACTGCGAAATAAGGCGCTTCGTGCGCCTTATTGGCATGCCTGCAACCGAAAGCTTGCGGTCTCGCGGCGTTAGTCCTCGCGGAAGGCTGCGCGCAGAGCCTCTTGTTCGGGGGATTCAGTTGCTTGGGCTTTGTCAGCGCGATGCTTATGCGCCCAGTCCAGGATGAAGCACACGAGTCCGAGTCCAGCAGCGGCGAAAACGATATACAACGACCAGTCGGCTCCCGAGATAACGAAGTTGACCAAGGCCACGAATGCCACGAGGGCGAGAACTAAAGCGGCAACGAGCACAGTGGTTCCTTTCGGTAGGAGCGGGCTAAAGCACGACGGTCTAAAACAACAATAGCGCCCCCGCCGCGGTGGCGGAGGCGCTACGAAGAACGGGGTGGCTTAGTTATTGCCAGCCTCGCCGTTCGGTGCGGCGGTGCCGCGGGTAGCCAACTCTTCTAGCTGAGACTCGAGGAGGGTCTTCAGGCGAGTGCGGTACTCACGCTCGAAGGTGCGCAGCTCGGAGATGCGAGCCTCCAGTGCGGTCTGCTGCTGCTTGACGGTGTTCATAACCTCGGTGTGCTTGCGCTCGGCATCGGCCTGCAGCGAAGCGGCCTTCTCCTCTGCCTGGCGGATTTGTGCCTCAGCGCGGGAGGAAGCATCAGACTCGGTCTGCTTTGCCTTAGCCTCAGCGTCAGATACCAGCTTCTTGGAGCGGGAATCTGCATCCTGCAGCTGGGCGTCGTACTTCTTCTGGGCGTCGGCAAGCTGCGCCTTGGAGCGGGAATCTGCATCGCTCAGCTGCTTCTCAGCGGCAGTGCGTGCCTCGAACAGCATGGACTCGGACTCCGCACGAGCCTCGGAGGTCAGGCGGTCTGCCATCTCCTGTGCCAGCCCCAGAACGCGGGCAGCCTGCATGTGGGTTTCTGGGGTAGCCAGGCCATCGGCGGTCTGAGCAGCACCAGCCTTGGAGGAACCAGCTGCGGAAGCGGACTTCTTCAGCTCTTCGTTTTCCTTCTTGAAAGCCTCGAGGTCCTTCTTTGCCTGGGCTGCCTCCGCGCGAGCTGCCTCGGCGTCCTTCTTGGCCTGAGCCGCCTCATCGCGGGCTGCCTTCAGGTCTGCGGAAGAGGAAGCAGCAGCGGAGCCAGACGCCTGTGCCTTGGAAGCCTCAGCCTGAGCTGCCTTAACCTGCTCCTGTGCCTTCTTGGTCTCCTCCTTAGCACGGGAAACCTCGGACTTGGAGTCCGCCAGCTTGGTTTCGTACTCCGCGCGCAGCTTGGCCTCAATCTCCTTGCGCAGCGCAGCCTCATCGGTGCGGGTGGAAGCCGCAGTTGCGGTACCAGCAGCACCAGCACCCGCCTTAGACTGGGAGCTCAAATCGCTGACCTGAGCCTGCAGGTCTTCGTTCTCATCCTGCAGCTGGGCAAGGGCGTCCTCTACGAGGTCGAGGAACTGATCCACCTCGTCTTCGTTGTAGCCGCGCTTGCCAATCGGCGGCTTGCTGAACGCGACGTTGTGAACATCAGCTGGTGACAGTGGCATGTCTTCTCTTCCCCTTCAGGTTGGTACAACCCCGGAGCTTCCAGGGCCTTAGGAGTGCGGTTCAGGTCTAACTAAACCTTCCCCACAAAGGTACATGTGGTTCATAATACGGGTTATCGCGATTTATCGTAACCAAACGCCCACAATAATCGACGCCCCGCCGAGTCTCAACGTTTACCGCAGGTTTCGAGGCGACGGGGGTGCTAAGTCAGGAAAATTATCCGCAAGATCATTGTGAGTATCGAGAGCAAGACGAACAGTACAAGCACCGATACATCAAGCGCTACGCCCCCCATTTGCAGGGGCGGGATCAGGCGCCGCAACGCCTTGACCGGCGGGTCTGTAATCACAAACAAAGGCTCCGCTATAACCATGAACCAGCGTGGAGGGTTGAACTGCCGCGAGAAGGACTGGATCATCTCAATAATGATGCGGGCGATGAGCACCCACGTGTAGATCCGCACGAGCAGGATAAGAATAATTCCGAGTTGTGTCACAATGACCGAGCCTATCGAATAAACCGCCGCGGGTGCCCAATCGGCACCCCGCGAGGGCTAAATGAACCATGCCGCTTTAGCGCAGGCCTGCGGCACGCTCGAGTTCGTGCTTTGCAATGTCTGCAGACTTAGGCACGATGGAAAAGACCTTGCGCTCAGTGTCCATGCCCTTGGTGAGGTTGAGCATACGGCCCTCCAGGCCGAAGCAGAGACCGGCAGCGAAGTCGATGAAACGCTTGGCGGTGGCCTTTTCGGCGTCAGTCAACTCGAAGACCACAGCATCACCGTCACGGAAGGGCTCGCCTACCTTGGCGGCATCATTGAAAGACGTCAGCGAAATAGCCACGATGGTCGGAACGAATTCCTCGTGTACTGGCGCCGGCTCATAGGACTGCGGGGCGCGGCGAGGTGCGTAGGCCGAGGAGCTATTTTCGGAGTAACGCGGCTCCTCGTTGTAGTAGGCATCGTCCTCTTCGATGTCCACCGGGCCCAGCCCGAAGAAATCCTTCGTCTTATCAATGAATGACATTTTTGGGTCTCCCTCTGACCTAAATTTGTACAAGTCTAAACGCGTAAAATGTGTCTGGTGTGACTCATGTGATTTACGCTGTGAAATGCGCTTTTGCGATGTTTTTAACCTACTGGCCGCGGTCCCATGATGCTGGTTCCGACACGCACGATATCGCTGCCCGCAGCAATTGCCTCGGCCATGTCCGCACTCATGCCAGCAGACATTTTCAGCGGTCGATTGAGCTCGGACGATAAGCGCTCTACCTCTCCACACACGTTCCGGAATACCTCACCTGCGTCGGCGTCGAGAGGCGGAACAACCATGAGTCCGGCAAGTTCCAGGTGCTGCGCTTCTTCTACGGCACGGACGAGCTCATCGAGGTCGTCCGGAGATACACCACCTCGAGCACCATCACCATCGGCGGAGACTTGGATAAATACCGGCAAGTTGCTTTCGCGCTCGCCTCGTTCCTTGGCTAAGGAAACTCCCCGCTCCAGTGCGTGGGCGAGCTTGAGGGAATCAAGCGAATGCACGCTGGTCGCCCATCGAGCTACATGGTTGGCTTTCTTGGTCTGGATCTGGCCAATCATGTGAAAATGCAACTGGGGCAACTCAGCGGCCTTTGCCCGAGCTTCTTGCTCTCGGTTTTCGGCGACGTCGGTAACCCCAAGATCCGCCAGCAGGGCAATATCCGCAGCAGGGTGAAACTTCGTCACCGGCAACAGCTGGGGCGGTTTTCGCCCTGACTGCGCTGCTAGCCGTTCAATCTCGGCACAAGTGGCCGATAGGTTTTGTTCTAGCTGTACCTTTCGGTCTGACATTACTTAGCCTCCAACCAAATTAGTCCGGCCTGGCGGCCGGTGGTGCCTTCGCGTCGATAGGAAAAGAATTCTTCGTCTTCAATGGTGCAACGGGGGTCAGATTCAATGGCGGTGATACCTAGCCCCATAAGCTGGCGAATCAGCCCTGCGCGCACATCAATGCCCCACGTGCCCTTCGACGTCCGTGTCTTGGAGCCGGGCAAGCGACGCTCGACGTCAGTGGCCATTTCCTCGGGCACTTCATAGTTCTTTCCCGAAGCAGCCGGCCCCATAACCACCTGAATGCGCTCGGGCTGAGCGCCAAGCTTCTGCATTTCGCGCACGGTATTGACCACAATGCCGTTGCGGGCGCCAAGGCGGCCGGCGTGGGCGGCGGCGATGACACCAGCGGCGACGTCGACAAGCAGCACCGGCGTGCAATCAGCGACGAGGACGCCCAGCCCGAGGCGTCGCTGGGTGGTGACAATTGCGTCTGTGGCTGGCACGGGCTCGTCCCGTGGACCATCGACGACGGTGACGGTATTGGTGTGTAGCTGTTCCATCCACACGATGTCGTCCAGACCGGTCACGCGCTTCAAGCGCTCGCGGTTAGCGGCAACCGCGGCGGGGTCATCGCCGACGTGATGCCCCAAGTTAAAGGAGTCGTATGGAATAGCAGACGCCCCGCCAGCACGGCTAGTAAAAACCATGCGGACGGGGCGTGTGGTGCGATGTTCCTCGTTTACTGGCATGCACACCAGCGTAGCGTTTTGCGCTTAGCGCATGAAGGAAGGCACGTCCAGATCGTCGTCGCCGTCATCGTCACGACGCTGGGACGGGCGGGACAAACGGTAGTCATCGCGGCGTTCCTCGCGGGAGAAACGATCAGAGTTGGTGAACAGACCGCTAGACTCTGGGCGACGCTCCTCGGCAGGGCGCTGCGGGGTGTAGCGCTCTCGCTCCTGGCCGGCGCGCGGCTCGTAGGAGTGGCGCGGGGAATAGTCATCCTGTACCGGCTGAGCGGCAGCAGGCTGCGCCGGTGCCGGGGTGACGGACTCTGCGTTCTCGCGCTGACGATTGTCAAAAAGAGAAGCCGGCTTGCGCTGCTCCTGTTGCGGCTGCTGATCGGCAGCAGCCTGAGCCATGTTGGCCTCGGCGTCAAAACCAGTAGCAATGATGGTAATGCGAATCTCATCGCCCATGGTGTCATCAATGATGGTGCCGAAAATGAGGTTGACGTCCTCATCGGCGCGCTCTTCCACCATGGAGGCGGCGGCATTAACCTCGTGCAGGCCAAGGTCGGAGCCACCAGCAATGGAAAGCAGCACACCCTTGGCGCCTTCCATCGTGGATTCCAGCAGCGGGGAGTTAATGGCCTGCTCAGCGGCAGTCATTGCGCGGTTATCGCCGCGGGCGAAACCGATACCCATAAGCGCAGAACCGGCATCGGACATGACGGAGCGGACGTCCGCAAAGTCGACGTTGATCATGCCCGGGATGGTGATCAGGTTGGTAATACCCTGCACGCCATTGTGCAGCACCTCATCGGCAGCGCGGAAAGCCTCAACGATGGAGAGTTCTTCCCCACCGAGCTGCATCAGGCGGTCGTTCGGGATGACGATGAGGGTATCGCAGACCTCGCGCAGCTCCTCAATACCGGCCATGGCCTGGCGGGTACGGCGAGCACCCTCGAACTTGAACGGGCGGGTGACAACACCGACGGTCAGCGCACCCATTTTCTTCGCGATAGACGCCACGACCGGAGCAGCACCGGTGCCGGTGCCGCCACCCTCGCCGGCAGTCACGAAGACCATATCGGAGCCCTCGAGGGCGTCTTCAATTTCGGACTTGTGGTCTTCTGCGGAGGTCTTGCCTACCTCAGGGTTAGCGCCGGCACCGAGGCCGCGGGTGGCCTCACGGCCAATGTCGAGCTTGGTGTCTGCATCGGAGAAGATAAGGGCCTGAGAGTCGGTGTTGATGGCGACGAACTGAACACCCTTGAGGCCTTCTTCGATCATGCGGTTGACGGCGTTGACGCCGCCGCCGCCGACGCCGACGACCTTGATATCCGCGAGATTGTTATTGGAAGAGATCATGTGAGTAGGTCTCACCTTTCGCTACTGTAAGTCTGCACGTGCATTAAACGAGGAATGTAATGCGGTCCACCGAAGGCGAATCGCGTTCCTTTCCATCTTTAACGACAGCGGTGTAATTTTCACGCACATTTTCCGCGTGTCGAGACCCTCAAGTTCCACTTTAGGGTTTCTCACCTGCGGTTTTACAAGTCACACCCGCATCATCCGCCCCATGATTCAGGCACTAAAAAGAGCCCATGCAGCGCACACGCCTAAGCGGTGCTGCACGGGCCCACAAGAGCGATAGAAAGCACCCGCGGGGGCACCCGTCGCCCTATCCGCGGGTGGTGACCAACTCAGGGTTGGAAATATTCCACTCGCGGCCTTCCATCTTCAACACTGTGGCAAAGGCATGCGCCTTGTCCTCATCGTTGGAATCGCTGGCCCCCCAGAAGATGCGCCGGCCATCTTTAGTGGTGAAAGTCAGCGAGTATTCGCCCGCTACTTCGAGCTTTGCTACTTGGTTGCGGACGTCGTCGGAAAGCGCTGCAATCGCTCGCACGGCATCCTGGGTTTGCGGGGAGCCACTATCGACAGAGCCCGTAACCTCAACCGCGCCCGCGGGAGGTTCCGCGGAGGTAAATTCCTCGCCTTTATCATCGATCAGGTAGGGCTTATTATCGCGCTTTACAAACGCCACAGCCTTGTGCTCGGACACGTTGATGGTCAAGGTCGAAGGGAAATCGCGAGAGACTGTCGCCGAATCGACCCAGTCCAATCCAGCAACACCGGAAGCTGCCTCGCGCGCATTAACGCGGAACAAATTTTCGCCCTTGGGAACCCCAGAGGCTTCCTCCACCTGTGTGGGATCGAGCTGGTGGACGCCCTCCACCTGAAAATTGCGTACCTTCAGGACGGGAACCGTCCACATCACAGCGGCCGCTATCAGGGCCGCGGCGACAATTGCGGCGATGACCCCAGCGATGAGCTTTGCGGATACGCGCACTAGCTTGCCCGCAATTCATCGAGGATTTCCGCCGCCACCATGGTTACCGAGCCAGCACCAATGGTCAGCACCACATCTCCTGGCTCCACCACCGACACGACGTCGCGGGCAGCGGCGGAAAAATCCGGCTCGAAGATGACCTGCATATCAGCGGGCATCTTATCGGTAATGATGCGGGAGGTAATTCCCTCCACGGGCTGTTCGCGAGCGCCGTAGATGTCGAGTACCACGGCGGCGTCGGCAAGCGAGAGTGCCTGGGCAAATTCCGCGTCGAATTCCATGGTGCGCGAGTACAGGTGCGGCTGGAAACACGCGATGACGCGCCCGCCGTGGCCTTCAGCCTCGACCTTGGCGCGTGCTGCCCGCAGCACTGCCGCAACCTCGGTGGGATGGTGGGCATAATCATCAAAAACGCGCACGGGTTTGCCCTGCTTGTCGACGCTCCCCCGGTACTCAAAGCGCCGCCGCACACCGCCAAAATCAGCCAATCCCTCGGCGATGGCGGCTGGAGTGCCGCCGGAGAGCACACCGGCGATCAAGGCTCCCATGGAATTGAGCACCATGTGGTGGCCTGGGATCTGCAGCTCGTAGCGCACGGTTTCAGAAACACCAGGAAGGTTGACTTTGACGGTGGTGTCCATGCCTTCCGCGGTGGTCTCTTCGCGGACCAGCTCGGCGGCCAACGGCACGGTGGAGGTAAAAGACTTCTCCTGCAAGCCGTAGGCCACGACGTTGATGCCGCGCTCCAGCGCCCGCTCGCCGGCCCGGGCAGCGTGCTCGTCTTCAGCGCACACAACGAGGTAGCCGGTCTCCGGGGTGACCAAGTCAGCAAAGTCATCGAAGACTTGGAAATAGGCTTCCTCGCTGTGGAAGAAGTCGAGGTGGTCGGGCTCGATGGTCGTGAGCACCGCGACGTCAGGGCTATAGCGTAGCAGGGAGGCATCGGATTCATCGGCCTCGGCGACGAACGCTTCCCCGGTGCCACCGTGGGCATTGGTACCCGCGCGGTTGAGCTGGCCGCCGATGGCGAAGGAAGGATCAAGACCCGCGTGTTGCATCGCGCTCACGGTCATCGACGTGGTGGAGGTTTTACCATGGGTGCCAGCCAGCAACACCTGCTGGTGACCTTCCATCAAGGCGGCAAGCAGATCGGAGCGGCGAATTACCGGGATATCGTTATCCTTTGCGGCTACTAGCTCCGGGTTGTCTTGGGGGATGGCGGCAAATGAGGTAACTACGACGGTGGGCAGCTCACCTGACAGTCGCAGATTTTCCGCGGCATGGCCGATGGCGACCTTGGCGCCCATGGTGCGCAGCACCTCAACCGGGGTGGAGTCTTTGACATCGGAACCAGTAACCACTCCGCCGCGAGCGGCAAGGATTCGCGCGAGCCCCGACATTCCGGAACCACCAATGCCGATGAGGTGGACGCGGCGCAGATCGTAGTGTGCGGGATCGGTCATTTACTTATCCTTCCTTCCAGCCGCGTTTTCGGCCTCGGATACGCGGGCGGCGATGCGGTCTGCGATGGTATTTGCCACGTCCCCGGCGCTGGCATGGGCGGCGGCGTGCGTCATCGACTCGAGGCGTTGCGGGTCATCGAGAATGCCGCGCACCTCAGAGATGAGTCGCTCTGGGGTCAGCTCCGTGTCCGGAATTTGGATGGCGGCGCCTGCCTCGACCACTTCTCGGGAATTGAGCGCCTGTTCGCCATTGCCGTGCGGCAGCGGAACGTAGATGGCCGGCAGGCCTGCGGCGGATACTTCGGCAACGGTCATCGCGCCGGAGCGGCACACGACGAGGTCGGCTACCGCAAGGGCGGAGCCCATGTCCTCGATATACGGCAGTGCGGCGTAGTTCGGGTGTTCTGCTGGCGGGTCATTCTTCTTGCCATAGGCGTGCAGGAGCTGGAAGTCCTGTGCGAGGTCCTCCACCGCTCCAGCGACGGCGCGGTTGATGCTGACCGCGCCTTGGGACCCACCGGTGATGAGGACGGTGGGAAGCTCGGCCAAGTTCCACTTGGTGCGCGCGTCTGCGGCCAGGTTGCCATTCGGGTCCTCCGCTAGGCTCGGGCGAACGGGAATGCCGACGACCTCGCCCGGCATGCCAGAATCCGGGTGGGCGTTGAGCCCAATGCCGCCCATCTTCACGCCGAGCTTATTGGCCATTCCAGCCAAAGCATTGGTTTCAAGAACATAGAACGGAATGCCGAGCGAACGCGCTGCGATATAAGCCGGGCCGGCCACGTAGCCGCCGGTACCAAAGACGACATCCGCCTCGACGTCCTTGAGCACCTGCTTGGCCTCCGCCACCGCGCGAGAGAGGTTAAACGGTAGCTTGAAGAGCTGCGCGTTGACCTTGCGCGGGATTGGCACGGGGGTAATCAGGCTAAGGTCCACGCCGCGGGCGGGAATGATATCGCGCTCGAGGCCCTTTTCGGTACCGAGGGCGGTGATGCGTGCGCCGTGGCGCTCACGCAAAGCTTCGCCTACGGCGAGGGCGGGTTCAATGTGTCCGGCGGTGCCGCCACCTGCGATGACGACGGAAATAGGCGTGGAATTCATAGCCTAAAGGCTACCAGCGCCACCTATCGATACCGGCGCTCGGCGCGCGGATAGCGGCGACCGCTTCCGGTCACGGGGCGACCAAAGCGCTCCTCGCGCACGCGGGACCGCGGCTCCTGCGGCCGAGCGTGACGGCCCTGCTGCTTCTTTTTCGGCTGCGGCACCGGCTGTGGCTCGCCGATGAAAAGGAGACGGTCGAACAGCGGGCGACCGAAATTCTGCATGGCGGAAATCTGCATCGGCTCATGACGCGCCACGTTGCACAAGATGCCCATCGAGCCGATCGTGATGATCGCCGCGGTACCGCCGGCCGAAATCATGGGCAGCTGAATACCGGTTACCGGCAGCAGGCCAATGACGTAGCCAATATTCACGAAGGCCTGCGTGACCACACCAATGGTCAACGTTGCGGCCAGCAGGGACTGGAACTGGTTCTGTGCGCGCATCGCGGTGCGCAAGCCCACATAGCCCAGTGCGGCGAATAGCACGATGACGAGCGCACCGCCCCACCAGCCGAGTTCCTCACCCACGATGGCGAAAATAAAGTCATTTTTCGCCTCGGGCAGGTAGAACCACTTGGCACGGGATTGGCCAATGCCAACGCCCCAGAAGCCGCCGTCGGCAAGCGAGAGAAAGCCCTGATAGGACTGGAAACCCGTACCTTGAGTATCGGAGATATTGCCTACGAGGGCGTCGAAATAGGTGTGGAAGCGGTTGGACCGGAAGCCGCCAGAAAGGAAGATAAACAGCAAACCACACACGGCTGCGACGCCGATGGTCGCCGGAACGCGCCAGTCGACACCCGCGAAAATCAGGGTGAAGACAACCACGAGGGCAAAGGACAAAGCCATACCCAAGTCGCCCTGAAGGACGATGAGCAAGAACATAACGCCGGCAATGAGGGAGTACATCATGAAGGGATCCGTCACCTTCATGGATTTGTGCTCCTTATCCGCCAATACGGTCGCACCAAACATGCCTACGGCGACGCGGGCAAGCTCCGAGGGCTGCAGGGAGAACGGCCCCAAGTAAATCCAGGACTGGGAACCTACCTCCTCGCGGCCGGTACCGACGCCAGGGATCAGCACCGCGATGAGCAAAATGATGGACAAACCCACAATCCACGGCACGCATTTGCGCAGGGTATGCGGCGACACCTTGAGACCAAACCAAAAGGCAACGAGACCCAAGAACACCATCACGCACTGGCGCAATGCCTGGTTCCATACTCCGCCGTCCTCGGTCAGGGAAGTAGCCATGGAGGAAGAAAAGACCATGAGCACGCCGATGCCCACGAGGAAAAAGATGATAAAGCGCAGCAGCTGGTAATCAAGGCCTGCTTCCTGGCGGGCTCGCTCGCGCAGCTCGCGAACGCGGTCGCCAAAACTCTTGGAGCGCGGGCGCTGCTGGGAGGTGGCCGTCATGTGTTCTCCTGATCCTTAAATCTATAGCTCTAGTTGCGGGTAAGCTCCCGCGCGGCCGCGGCGAATACATCACCACGTTGAGCCATGCCGGTATACATGTCCAACGATGCCGCAGCCGGCGCCAAAAGAACGGTATCCCCGGCGTCGGCGTGTTGCAGTGCAGCCTCCACCGCAGCATTCATGGCTGCGAAAGGCTCCTGCGTTTCGATGACGTCCACCGGGGCATGCGGCGCGTGGGCGGCGAGGGCCTGGGCAACCGCTTCCCTATCCACGCCCAGGACTACCGCAGCTTTGATGTGGGCGGCGTGCTTGGCGACGAGCCTGTCCACCTCCGCACCTTTCAACTGCCCGCCGGCAATCCAGACCACGGAATTGAGCCCCTTGAGCGCCGCATCCGCCGCATGCGGGTTGGTGGCCTTGGAATTATCGATGAACGTGATGCCGGAATGCTCATGGACCACAGCGCCGCGGTGCCCGGCGACGGTATATGCGGCCAGCCCCTGCGCAATGGACCCTGGGGTGGCGCCTGCCAGACGCGCGACGCTGGCTGCGGCCGCAGCGTCTAGGACTCCTGCCAGGCCGGCGGGCTCGATGCCCTCTGCGGACGCGAGATCCTCGCGCTTCTCGCTAAGCCGCGAGACAAGACGGCCGGCACTTACGCCCACCTCTCCCTGTGTAGGTTCAGCGGCAGTAAAACCGAAGAGGTCTGCGGTATCCGCGGCGTAGTGGACCGCCTCGGCGTCATCCTTGCCCACCACAGCGACTTCACCGGAGAGCACCTTGGCCTTCGCGCGGGCATAGGCATCAAACGATCCGTGCCAATCCAGGTGGTCATCAGCCAAATTCAGTAGCACGCCCACATCTGGGCGCAAATGGCTGGACCAATGCAACTGGAAAGAAGATAGCTCGGCGCAGAGAACGTCGACGCGGGGGGTGGCCGTGAGGGCGTCGAAAAGCGAAACGCCGATATTGCCCACCGCCAGTGCGCGCTTGCCGGTGCGCTCTGCATCTGCCTGCATAATCTGGGCCAACATACCGGTAGTCGTGGTTTTGCCGTTGGTTCCGGTAACTACCAGCCAGGTACGCGGCGCGCCGAAGACGCCCGCACGATCCAGGCGATACGCGAGCTCCACGTCACCGATGACCTCTACCCCAGCGTCCTGGAGGGCGACCAACAAGGGCGAATCGGGACGCCAGCCCGGCGAAGTAACCACAAGGTCAAAATCGCCTTGGGCGGCAGAATCGACGGAGACGGTTGCTACCCCGTATTCCTCCGCCAATTCCGCCAACGCGGTCTCGTTGGAATCTGCCACGGTGGTATCCACCCCGAGGCTTGCCAGCATTGCGACGCAACCGCGCCCCGATACTCCCGCCCCGGCCACGAGTACTCGCCCGCGCAACGAGGATGGCAACTCGGTCATCTCTATTCCTCTCTCCTCGATAAAGCTAAAAAGGCGTGAGTCTTAGGAAGCAAAGCCAACCGCAGACAGCCAGTCGCCGTAGAAGATGCATACGCCGGCAATAGCGGCCATGGCGCTTAGCAGCCAGAAGCGAGTGACCACGGCGGTCTCAGCCCAGCCACCATTTTCAAAGTGGTGGTGGATGGGCGCCATGCGGAAGAAACGCTTTCCGGTGCTGCGGAAGACGATGATCTGGATAACCACGGAGACCGTCTCAATTACGAAGATGGCGCCGATGATGATCATGAGCAGTTCGGTGCGAGTGGTCACCGATAGGCCGGCGACGAGGCCGCCGAGGGCAAGCGAACCGGTATCGCCCATGAAGATCTTTGCCGGTGCGGCATTCCACCACAAAAAGCCCAAGCAACCGCCCAGGCCAGCGGCAGCCAGTACGGCCAAGTCGAGCGGATCGCGAACCTCATAGCACCCTGCCGCTGGCGACACGGCGCAAGAGTTACGGAACTGCCAGAAGGAAATCAGTGCATAGGCGCCCATCACCATCGCGGTGGTGCCTGCGGCCAAGCCGTCGAGTCCGTCGGTGAGGTTCACGGCGTTCGACCACGCAGCAATAAGTAGGTAGAGAAAGACCAGGAAAACAATGGTGCCGATGATGGCGCCGCCCACGGCGATGTCGAAGGTTTCAAAATCGCGAACGAAGGAAAGATTGGTAGACGCTGGGGTCAATCCGTGTGCATCTGGGAACTGCAGCGCCAGGATGCCGAAGATGAGCGCCACCGCCAGCTGACCTACCAGCTTGGCGGTCTTGTTCAGGCCGAGGTTGCGCTTTTTGAACAGCTTGATGAAGTCATCGGCAAAACCCAGACCGCCAAGGCCCATCGTGAGGAAGTAGACCAAGAGACCGGAGGGGCTAAAGCCACCGTTACCGGTCACGCGGGCATAAATTCCCACCACGAGATAAGCCACGGTGATGGCCAGCAAAATCGCCAGACCGCCCATAGTGGGGGTGCCGCGCTTGCGCAAGTGCAGCTGCGGCCCGTCCTCGCGAATTTCTTGCCCCTTGCCTACCCCGGAAAAGTAGCGGACCAACATGGGAGTGGTAAAGATCGCGACGAGGAAGCTGAGGATGCCCGCGATAATGATCTGAGTCATTGCTAGAGGTCTTTCTCCTTGTACTGAGGACTAACGGCGATTGAGCTGTTCTGCCACGCGCCACAGGCGCTGGGCATTCGATGACTTGATGAGGACTACATCTTTGGCCTCGCGCCCCGTCCAATCTTCGATGCCGGCAGGCGCTACCCTGACGATGTCTTCGACCGCCGCCGCAGCGGCGTCAACATCTGGGCTGATAGTAGTATTTATACCCCGCGCCTGTGCGGCCTCAACCATGGCCCTCATATTATCGTTGTCTCCCACGGCCACGAGGTGGTCAACGTGGTACTTGGAAAGCACCTCTCCCAATGCGCGGTGGGCGGCCACTGCTTCTCCGCCGAGCTCGCCCATCTCACCGAGCACGGCGATGGCGCGGGCATCCGGTCGGGCGGCCGAGGTATAGGCCAGCGCGGCAATGGCCGCGTGCATGGAATCGGGGTTGGCGTTATAGGAATCATCGATGGTGGTTACTCCATCGCGGCGGGTACGCACGTCCATGCGGTGTTCCGAGGCATTCTGATGCCCGGAAAGCGCGTTAGCTACTACCTGCGGGTCCATGCCCGATTCGATAGCAGCCGCGGCCGCAGCCAAAGCGTTAGAGACCTGGTGCTTGCCAAAGACCTGCAGCTTTACTGGAAGCGGGTCCGTTCCCGGCGCATGCAGCACAAACGAGGGGCGGGCGACGTCATCGAGCTGGATATCGCTGGCGTAGTACTGGGCGTCGGAAGCCGGCGGCTTATTGGCCGAGTAGTAGACGACCTTGGCCGAGGTGCGCGGCGCCATGCCGGCGACGAAGGGATCATCGGCATTGAGCACGGCGACGCCGCCTTCAGCGGCCGAGGGCAAGGCTTCAACGAGCTCGCCTTTGGCCTGGGCAATATTCTCGCGTGAGCCAAACTCGCCCAAGTGCGCGGTACCAACATTGAGTACCACGCCGACGGTAGGGGCAGTAATGGTGGTCAAGTGGCGGATATGACCGATGCCGCGGGCAGACATTTCGGCAACCAAGAAGCGAGTGTGCTCATCGCAGCGCAAAGCGGTATACGGCAAGCCGACCTCGTTATTAAAGGAGCCGGGAGGAGCGACGGTGTCACCCTCAGCGCGGAAAATCGTGGCCAGTAAGTCCTTGGTGGAGGTCTTACCGGCCGAGCCAGTCACGCCGACAATGTCTAGGCCCTGCTCGGCCGTCAGGCGGCGGGTGACCTCCCGCGCAATATCGGATAGCGCCTGCACCACCGCGGCGGCCGAGCCGTCCTCGTCGTGGGTATAGATATCCGCGTTGGCGGCATCACCGGTAACGCGGCCTTGGGGTTTGACGACGACCGCCGGAACCCCGACTGACCGCGCCGCCAGCACCGCCACTGCGCCCTGCTCGATGGCCTTTTCTGCATAATCGTGGCCATCCACACGGGCCCCGGGCAGGGCAAGGAAGAGCCCGCCCTTAGTTACCTTGCGGGAATCGAATTCGATGAACCCGGTAACGCGCTGGTCCGGGTCGGACACGCAATCGAGGCTGCCCCCGGTGATTTCGGCAATATCGGCAATAGAAAGTGGAATCATGTCTACTCCTTCGCATCCCCAAGGGTATCGCGGTGCGGGGTTGCGGCCAGCTTTTCCTCGATGGCGCGGGCCATTTCCTCGCGGTCGTCAAAGTGCAAGGTTGTGCCGTTCACGAGCTGTCCCACCTCGTGGCCCTTGCCTACGACAATGACGGCATCACCCGGCTCGGCCCAATCGACGACCTCATCGATGGCACGGGCGCGGGAGCCTACCTCGCGGATATCACCCTGCGGGGCGGCCTCACGCGCACCCGCCATAACCGCCGCGCGAATGGTGGCGGGGTCCTCGGAGCGCGGGTTGTCATCGGTAACCACGGTAAGGTCAGCGCGGCTGGCTGCGGCTGCGCCCATGATGGGGCGCTTAGAGCTATCACGGTCTCCGCCGGCGCCGACGACAATGCCGACGCGGCCCTTGGTTCCCTCCAGTTGGCCGCGCAAGGTGTCGAGCACCGCAGCGATGGCCGCTGGCTTATGCGCGTAGTCCACCACGGCCACAAAGTCTTGGCCGCGGTCGATGCGCTCCATACGGCCAGGGACTGCGACCTTCTCCACTCCCGACAGAAACTCCGCCGGATCCTCTCCTACCGCGGCGGCCATGCCGAGCGCCAAGCAAGCATTGGCGATATTGAACTCGCCAGGCAGCGGCAGCCGGAATGTGAAATCGGCACCATTATAATTCAGGGCTACCTCCTGGGCACCGGTGGCCTCAGCGGCGGTTTGGCGTGCGCTTATCGTGGCCGAAGCGCCCTGGGTGGCAACCGTAGTCACTTTGTGGCCCGCGCCCTTGGCGACGCCGCGCATGCGCTCGCCCCACTCATCATCGATGCAGAGGACGGCCCGCTCCGCCGCCTGTTCCCCAGCGAAAAGCTTTGCCTTAGCTTGGAAGTAATCCTCCATGGTGGGGTGAAAATCGAGGTGGTCCTGGCTCAGGTTCGTAAACCCGCCTACCGCAAACCGAGTTCCGCGCACGCGTCCCAATTCCAGCGCATGCGAGGACACTTCCATCACCACATGGGTAACACCCTCGTTCTTCATGCGCGCGAAAAGCTCTTGCAGGGTCGGCGCCTCAGGCGTGGTGAGCGACGTGGGGACCGGCGTGCGGTTGATGCGGGTACCGGTGGTCCCGATTAGGCCCACGGAATGCCCGGTGTGGAGCAGGCCGGCCTCCAGCAGGTAGCTGGTGGTGGTCTTGCCGGAAGTGCCGGTAACGCCGATAACCGTCAGGTCGCGGGTGGGGTGACCATAAATCTCTGCGGAAATAGGTCCGAGCACGGCACGAATATCGTCCACCACCACAATGGGGCGGGTCTCTTGGGCCTCGGTAAGCAGGTCGAGCCCGGCGGCGTCGGTAAGCACAGCTGCAGCCTTAGTATCGCGGGCGAACTGCGCGCCGTGTGCACGTGTGCCCGGCAGGGCGGCGAAAAGCGCGCCCTCAGGCAGCTGGGAAGAATCCAGCCCGCACGCGGAGACCTCCACGGAGGCATCACCAATGACGCGCCCACCAGAAAGCTGGGCGAGAGTATCCAAAGAAACGGTCATACTAAGCTCCTATTGTGCCCGCAGGGTCAGCCGCGGTGCTGGTTTCGAAGTCGGAATATTGTCACGGTTAAGCAGCCACGAGGCGATGTCGCGGAAAATCGGCGCCGCCGATTGGCCACCGCCTCCATTGTCCTCCACGCCGGATTTTGGCTCATCTAGCATCACCGCAACGACGAAGCGCGGATCATCGGCCGGGGCAATACCGGCGAAGGTGATCCAATAGGCGGAATTCGAATACGCCCCGGTATTCGGATCGACCTTTTGAGCCGTACCGGTTTTGCCGGATAGCTGATAGCCCTTGAGCTGCGCATTACCGGCCGTGCCATTTTGCAGGCCGGCGTCATCGTCTTGGAAGACGGCGCGGAACATATCCACCGTTGTCTTGGCGGTTTCAGGGCTTAGCACCTGAGTCTTTTTCGGTTCCTCCAGCCTTTCGTCCTTACCGTCTGGCCCCTTCACAGAATCAATGATGCGCGGCTCGATGCGCTCGCCGCCATTTGCCAGTGTTTGATACACGCTCGCCATCTGCAAGGTGGTCCACGACTGGCCCTGGCCAATGGGCAGGTTGGCGAAGGTGCCGCCGGACCATTGCTCTAGATCCGGGACGCTGCCGGCCGATTCGTTCGGCAGCTCCACGCCCGTGGTATTGCCCAACCCAAACTTCTTTAGGTAATCGGCGTACTTTTCTTGGCCCAATTTATCGGCGATCATCAAGGTGCCAACGTTAGAGGATTTACCAAAGATGCCGGTGGTGGTATACGGCTCGGTGCCGTGTTCCCACGCATCATTCACCGTCACGCCCGCCATATCGATGGAACCGGGGACCTGGTGCACCTCATCCGGAGTGGTCACACCCTCCTGCAATGCGGCAGCCGCGGTAACCACCTTCGCTACAGAACCCGGCTCATAAGGATGGGAGACGCTGCGGTTTTCAAAGTCCTTGCCTTCATCGAGCTGATCCTCAACATTCTTATTGGGATCCACTGTATCCGTATTTGCCATGGCGAGGACCTGGCCGGTTGCAGCATCGAGGACCACTGCTTCTGCACCGGAAGCCTTGGAGTTGGCCTTAGCCTTTTCCAGCTTTTGCTGAACGTAGGTCTGCAGGTCCAGATCCAAAGTGAGGGTGACGTCGCGACCATCAACGGTATCTACGACGTCACGCAGCGTGCCCGGGATCACCTGGCCATCTGCAGATACGTCCTCGGTGGACTGGCCGTCAATGCCAGTAAGTTCGGTATCGCGCGCGGCCTCGAAACCGAACTGTCCATGGCCGTCCATCGACACCTTGCCCACAACGTTTTCACCAATGGCGCCGTTGGGGTATTGGCGGATGTCTTGGCGGTCCGCTGCCACTCCGTGGTACTTATTGGCGATCTCTACGGCAACATCCGGATCGACATTGCGCACCAGTACCTCATACTGGGTATCGGCTTTGAGCTTATTGAGAATGTCGTCCTTATCCACCTTGGAGGTCGAGGCGCCGGAATCCTCAATCAGCTTCGGGATTCCCTCAGACATGTCCTTAAGGGTCTGCTCCATCTTCTTGGTGAGAAAGCTATCCAGCTTCTTATCATCCATGCCCTCCGTCGAGCCATCTTTTTGGGCCTCGATCTCGGCCTTGTCTTTTAGCTCATCGCGCAGTCGGGTCGGTGAGACGGTCAAGGAACGAGACTTCATCGTGTAGGCCAAGCGCTGGCCATCGCGGTCTAAGATCTCTCCCCTACGGGCCGGCTCAATATAGACGCGCTCACGCTGGGTGACGGCTTTGGCAGAAAGGTCTGGGCCCCACACAAGCTGTACCCAGGCTAAGCGGCCAGCGAGGACGACCATCGCCACGAGCACCACGGATACGATGATGCGCAGGCGTTTGCGCATCATT
Organism: Corynebacterium sp. MSK122; assembly: GCF_030229435.2. NCBI lineage: Bacteria > Bacillati > Actinomycetota > Actinomycetes > Mycobacteriales > Corynebacteriaceae > Corynebacterium > Corynebacterium sp. MSK122. The sequence goes on from NZ_JASPHV020000004.1 coordinate 24,407, forward strand.
TTCTTTTGCGGCACCGCGGAGCTGGCAGAGCGGCGCGGGCGGCGCCTAGCCTTACTTGGCGTAGTCACAGTCCAGTGTCACCTTCCCTATTTCCGCCACAATTTCTTGCGTGTATTGATTGTGCCCTACAAAAGTGAGAATGCCCGCGCCACCACGCGCGAGCATCATCTTTTTCACCGATTATTCTTCCTCAGCTACTCCGGCTACTCGGCGCGGCTGGCATACGGCGCACGGGCTGGAAGATTGGGTCGCGCATCGCTCTGGACAGCACCAGCAGCGCCGGTCTCACGATCCGATTTACGGTCGGCATCGCCACCATTGCTGGTGCGCTGCTGGCCCTGTGGCACGGCATTGAGGGAATCCGACATCCCCTCCGTATCCTTTGGGCCGCTGGAAGCCTGGCCCGGGCGGATTGGTTCACCGTTGACATCAATGAGCTTTTCAGTATCCGGGGTGCCTTCGCGCTTGTCGACGATCTTTCCATCGCCGCCAACTTCCGCAACGCCCGGCTGCTTAGGAATAGCCATTCCCATTTCGTCCGCGCGGCGCGCAATATCAGCAGAAGAGCTGAGATTCTCTGCATCGCGGTTGAGGGTCTCAATCTGGTTATCCAGTTGGGAATCCTGCACGGTCAGTTGCTGGATGGCAAAGGTTTGCTTGGTAGACAGACCGGACAGCCACATGGCCAACGCCACACCGACGATAAGCAGCGTAAGAGAAATGACGCCCAACCGCGTAAGGAGCCCGTTCTTCTTCGTCTGCGGCTGCAACTGACGGCCACGGAAGCTCACTACCTGCTTCGAACCCAGGCGCTTCGTGCTGCGGTGCGGTACCCGAGTGCGGCTCGGGGCACGCTTAGTGCTGGGACGCTCGCGCAGCGCCGTCGGGGCTCCGGTATCGATTCCGGTGGTGAAGTCTCGGCTGGCGCCCATGGTGCGAGTGGCCTCTCTGTCGCGGCTGTCAGTCTTTAGGTGGTTGCGGCGTGGGATGGTGCTCATTGCCTGCCTCCCGACGGTAGAAATTCTGGTATTCCCTCGAGTCTTTCGATGGCACGAACACGCACCGACGCGGCTCGCGAATTTTCCGTGATTTCCTCCTCAGAGGCCTTTTCCGCCCCGCGCGTAACGATCTTGAACTTCGGCGCGGTGCCCGGCAGATCCATCGGCAACCCAGCAGGCATCTTGGAAGTGGTCAGTTCTTTGAAGGCCGCCTTAACGATGCGGTCTTCCAAAGATTGGTAGCTCATGAATACGGCACGGCCGCCTTCCGAAAGCGCCTGGGTTATGACCGGCAGGACATTTTCGATAGCTTCCAACTCGCGATTGACCTCAACCCGCAGCGCCTGGAAGGTGCGCTTGGCGGGGTGCCCTCCGGTACGGCGGGTCGCAGCGGGAATGACATCATAAAGTAGCTCAACGAGCCGCGCGGAGTTGACGAAAGGCTCCTTGTCGCGCTCTCTCAACACGGCGGAGGCAATTTTCCCAGCGAAGCGTTCATCGCCATAGGTCTTGAGGACCCGCGCTAAGTCACCGTGCGAATAGGTATTGAGTACATCCGCCGCAGTAATCCCCTGCGAAGGATCCATGCGCATATCTAGCGGCGCATCCGCCTTATAAGCGAATCCGCGATCAGCTTGGTCTAGCTGCATCGAGGAAACACCAAGATCAAAGAGAGCGCCGGCAATGCCTACGGTGCGGGCCGAATCAAAGATGTCGCCGTCACCTTCCGCGATGGCGCTGCCCAGCTCATCGAATCGTGCATTAACGCCGACGAAGCGATCGCCGTAGGGCGCAAGACGTTCGGATGCATTGCGCAACGCCTGTTTATCGCGGTCAACGCCAATGACCCGCGCCCCGGGGAAAGATTCGAGAAAGTAGCGAGTGTGACCGCCGGCGCCCAGAGTGGCGTCAACAAGCACGGCCTTATCCCCCGCCGCTTCAACTTGGGGGCGCAGGAGATCGGCCATGCGCTCGCGCATGACTGGCACGTGGCCGTGGTTTTCGGCGACATCATAATTTAGGTCTTTGGTAGCCATGTCTCCCCGCAACCCCCTTTCTCAAATTCCTGACTTCCAGTGGTGGAAAGCATGCGAGTGCGTATAGGGCCCTGTCCGAGGCAGGTTTCTGATATCGGGGAAGTACACCAGAATCATCCGCCTCGGACAGAGTCCTTACACGCACTCTTGTACAGGCTTAGAGCAAGCCCGCCAGTACGTCATCGGCATCTGCTGCCGAATAAGCATCTTCAGTTTGCGACTGGTACTCAGCCCACGCGGCTGCGTCCCAAATTTCGAGAAAGTCCACAGAGCCAACCACAACGCACTCCTTGGACAAGTTGGCATATTCCCGATGCCCCGCGGACAACGTAATGCGCCCATGCCCGTCCGGCCGTTGTTCGTCCGCACTTGCTGCCAAGTTACGGATAAAAGCACGTGCTTCTGGGTTGGTTCGAGAAACCGCCGCAGCCTTCCGTGCACGTGCCGCAAATTCCTCCCGCGGGTACACGGCCAGCGAGTGGTCCTGCCCCTTGGTGACCATGAGGCCACCCGCGAGTTCATCGCGAAACTTTGCCGGAAGCGTAAGACGTCCCTTGTCATCGAGCTTCGGAGTGTAGGTTCCGAGAAACATCCCGGCGTCCACCTTCCTTACTCGAAAACTCCGGATTCTCTTACTTCAGAATCGAGACCCTTGAGCCCCTCTTTCCTCCGCTGCGCCCCACTCTACCCCACTTTCCCCCACCTAACCCACTTAAAGCGGCGTGTCCCTCGGATTGATCTCGATTACTCGCAGCTAGATAATGGTTTTTCCAGTGGGAAGAAATCCCACGAAAGGCCTTGACAGCCCGCTACAATCACCCCACTCACCCCACCTGCAACACCAACATAATGAGCCTCAATCCACACACCAACCCCATATGCTGTGTTATCGAGGACTTTTAACTAAGTCCATGGGATAGTTACCCCACCAGTTCCCACCTAGCACCCCTTCCGTGGGGCAAAGTGGGGAATTTTGGCGCGGCACAAAAATCCCCGGTTGACCTTCACTAGGCCAACCGGGGTGAACCAAATCAAAAAAGCGTTAACGCTCCTCAAAGCGGCGACGGAAGTTTTCCTCCAACTTGCCGCTGACTCCACCACCGCGAGACGCGGGCTTCTTTGCACGGGCACCGGAGTAATGGCTCTGTACAGAGTGGTCGGAGCCATCTCCGCGCAGCATCCACACACCAGCGGCAAACATCACCAAAAAGCCCGCGATAGAAAGCCCAATAAACCACAGGCTTTGCTGCGCGAGAGCAACTCCACCAACAAGCATGCACAGCCCAACGACGACGAGCGCTATACCTCGGAGGGTTACCGCACCGCCAGATCCGCCGAACGACGTAGGCTCAGAAACGGAAGCGCCAAACTTAGGATCGTCAGCAAGTAACGATTCCTCAATTTCACGGAGCGTGCGCTGCTCCTGCTCGGAAAGAGACACTGTTCCTCCAACTAGGGATTGAGCTTCGGGCGGTAATAGTTCTATCTATACTAACGCCCAGAATAATCAGTATGTTCCCCAAAAGGTAGTGAGCGCCCCCACGGAGTGACTACGCAGCAAAAGAGCCGAAAGTAGTCCCTGCCTCACTTTCATCCAAAAATTGTGCGGCATGCTGCATGAGGCCATAAACATATTCCTCGCTCGGCGCTTCATCCAGCCCCGAAGACACGCGCGCACGAGTCCGCGAATATCCCTTAAAGGATTCAGCCCACCGTTTGTCTTCCACACCAACGAGCGCTAACCGGTCCCATGCACTGGAGGGTAGGCGGCGGCGCCGAGCCACTACAGATGCAGCTACTCGTGCGCCAGCAGTACGTAGAGCCGATTGGTACGCCACCTCTAAGGCTTGATCGAATCGCCCCTCAGCCGCATAACCGCGCGCAGCGTCTAATAATTCTCGTGCTTGGAAGAGAAATCGTGCCCGCTTGCCACTTTCTCGCCCAAGAGAACGAGTACTCGTTGCCGAAATAATCTGTGCCATTGTTTTGTCCTTAGCTAGATAAATAACGTCGTTGAACTGCCCCCGACCCTAAGCAAGCCGCCAGACATTCCACCGTTAATAATAGTTCACGTGTTCGATTAGATCAATGCTAATTGCAGGCCACAAATTAACTGCAGCCCTCTTGTTCGATTCACTCTTGCGGCTTTCAAAGAACAGAGTGGGCCTCGCTTTCCTTCCACTACAGGCATCTGGTGTCATAGGAAGTGTGAGCTTTGAAATTCGCCGCCTAACCCCGCCGGAATTCTCCCTATTAGCCCCGCAGTTGGTTGAAATCTACATCGAGGCAATGCACTACAATCCCGCGATCTTGCATAGCCGCATTTCAAGCTGGCGAAATGACGTGACCCGCCCCGGATTCAGCGCGCAAATTGTCACCCACGACAATGGCATCGTCGGCGTGGCCTATGGGTTCTTAGGCTCCCCGGACAGCTGGTGGGACGCTGAGCTTCGCCGGGGGCTCCGACTACAAGGCGGCCCCACCGAAGAGCAGTGGGACATTGTGCGCAACTACTTTGAGTTGGCAGAGATCCACGTCTTGCCGCAGTACCAGGGGCACGGCCTAGGCAGAAAACTATTAGAGGGATTGCTATGGAATGCCCCGGCGCGCTACGCACTGTTGTCCACACCCGAGGTGCCGAACGAGGATAACGGTGCCTTCCGCCTCTATAGAGCCGCCGGCTTCTTCGATGTCCTCCGTGATCATCTCTACCCCGCCGATGCCCGCCCCTTTGCCATATTGGGCGCGAGCCTGCCGCTGTAAACCTCTGTTATTTCTTGCGCAGCCTAGCCGGTATCGTGTGGGGTGTGACTATGCAGAATATTCCTGAGCTTGCGGAAATCCCCGGTGCGGTGCGCGAGGAACTCGCCACCTTCCTTGATCAACGCCGAGAGCAGGTGGCGGAAATTGGTGCCCCGGTAACCAAGGCCGTGAGCTTTTTGGAATCCTTCGTGCTTGACGGCGGCAAGCGAGTGCGCCCTACCTATGCTTGGGCGGGCTACCTTGCTGCAGGTCGAGGAGAAGAAGATCCCGCGGCTATGCTCCGCGCGGCCGCCTCTTTGGAATTTATCCAGGCCTGCGCTCTTATCCACGATGACATTATCGATGCTTCAAATACCCGTCGCGGCAATCCTACGGTGCACCGGGGCGTCGAAAAGCTGCACCGCGAATCGGAATACTTGGGGGATCCAGAGTTCTTCGGCACCTCCGTAGCAATCTTGGTGGGTGATTTAGCGCTTGTTTATGCAGAAGACATGTTCCAAGATTCCGGCCTGAGTGCGGCCGCTTTGCACCGTGCCCGCAGCCCGTGGCGCGGCATGCGCACTGAGGTTATCGGTGGACAGCTCTTGGACATCTCTTTGGAGGCAGCAGGGTCCGAATCAGTAGAGCTTGCCAATTCCGTCAACCGCTATAAGACGGCCGCTTATACCATTGAACGCCCGCTGCACTTGGGCGCCGCCATCGCCGGTGCGAGCGAGGAACTTATCGCGGCCTTCCGCGGCTACGGGCACGATATAGGCATTGCCTACCAGTTGCGCGACGATCAGCTGGGTGTTTTTGGCGATCCCGCGGTGACCGGCAAACCTGCCGGTGATGATCTGCGCGAAGGCAAGCGAACCGAACTTTTAGCGCTAGCGCTCCAGCGCGCGGATGAGTCCGATCCACACGCTGCTGCTACCTTGCGCAAGCTCGTTGGCCACACTTCAGATCCCCAGGAGCTATCGCGCCTGGCTCAGATCATCGCTGATTCGGGCGCACCAGAAGAAATTGAGCGCCGCATCGATTCCCTAACGCAATCGGGCCTGCAGCGCCTGCACGCCGCGAAGGTGGATCCCACAGTCACCGAAACCCTAGAGCAGTTGGCTATCAAGGCTACTGCTCGCCCCAAGTAGGTTGTGCCGTGGCAAAGACGTACTCTTTTCCCATTCCGCGCGCGCTGCCGCTAGGGCTATCTGCCTCCTGCATTTTGCTGCTCGCGTCCTTCTCTGGCGGCGCCACCCGCAACCGTGGAGGACTCCTCGAAGCCTTAAATATCGGCTTCTTGTCCTATGGGCATGGGCGCAATCTCGGCCTCGCGCTGTACTGGGTGGGTATTTTCCTCTTAGCCACGGCGTGGGTGCTAGCTGGGCGCACCATCATTCGCCCGCAGCTCAAAAATCCTCTGCCCGAGGGCGGCTTACGTGACATCCAGCGCATCCTCATCGCCTGGGTAGCTCCCCTTTTATTAGCCGGGCCATTGGCCTCACGCGATGTGTATTCCTACCTCATGCAAGGTGCTATGGTTCGCGATGGGTTCGATCCGTATACCGAAGGTGCCGCCGTTAACCCCGGACCCTTCCTCCTTGAGGTATCACAAGATTGGCGCAATACCACCACACCTTATGGTCCCCTTCACCTGTGGATAGGAGAACTGGTCACCAGCCTGGTAGGCGATAACGTCACTGCAGGCGTGGTGCTCTATAAGGTTCTTTCTCTGCTCGGGTTTATTACCATCGCTTGGTCAATCCCCCGCATCGCCCGCAAACTCAGTGCGGATCCAGCGGTAGCACTGTGGCTTGGTGTAGCTAATCCAGTTATTATCTTGCACCTTATCGGCGGCATGCATAACGAATCACTCATGGTGGGGCTCGTATCGATCGGACTGCTAGCGGCATTGCATAAGCGCTTCCACGCCGCCCTCATCCTCGTGGGCACGGCCGTGGCCATGAAGGCAACTGCGGTTATTGCGGCACCGTTTATCGTATGGATGATGCTCCACCACTATGCCCCCAAGGGCTCCAGTAAGTGGCGACAACTTGCTGTCTTTGTGCTATCTGGCATCGCCGCAGTGGCAGAAATCATCGCCGCAGTAGCCCTCATCACGTGGTTTTCCGGCACATCGTGGGGCTGGCTATCGCAGGTAAGCGGCAATTCCAAGGTGATTAACCCGCTGGCAGGTCCCACCTTGGCCACCGATGTTATCTTCCCGGCGGTACAAATATTTATGCCGGATGCGTCCTATAACGCCATCTTGGCCGTCCTGCGTAGCATCGCAATGGTCTGCATGCTCATTGGGCTGGTGACGGTATGGTGGCTCTGCCGCAGGAACAACCGTGACGCCATTATGGGCACCGCGGCCGCATACCAAGTTGCCTTCGTTTTCAATGCCGTGACCCTACCGTGGTACTACGCCTCAATCTTCACCCTGATGGGCACCTTCCGGCCGCCGCTCTGGCTAATCAAATTCACCACCGGCGTGGCCCTGTTTATTGGCGTCTCCTTCTCCGGCGATGGCAATCACCAGCTCTACAACTGGTTCTGGGTCATCGGCATGATTGTGGTGGTGTGGTTTGCCACCCAGTGGATCTTTGAAGGCGTGCCTAAAAAGCGGCAGCCTGCGCGCGCCGAATAACCTCGCGGGCAAGGTGACCATGCAGGGCATCGATCGGGCGGCCCGGCAGCGAGTCATCCTCGGTAAAGAGATGCCTGAAAATTTCGTCGTCCTTATAGCCGCCGTCTGTCAACACGGTAATTGCGGCAGTTACATGCTTGGCAATGACGCCCTTGTCGTTGAAGAAGGCCAGCGGTACGCGCTTTCCTTCTGGGGAATCCCAGGCAATGAACTTTCGGTCCTGCAGCAGGTCATAAGCGCGTGTAATGGGCAGGTCTAGCTTTTCTGCCACCTGCTGCATGCTGAGCAGTTCTTCGTCAGCGAGCAAGGAATCGAGGGATTTTTCTTGATTAGTCACGTTCTCTACTTTAACGCGGGCTAGATGATCGGCCATACTGGGAAGTATGACTAGGTTGGAAATTGGTGACGTTCTGGAGAATCGTTACCGGATCGATCGCCCCATTGCCCGCGGTGGCATGTCTACCGTCTATCGCTGCGTGGACATGCGGCTGGGACGAGCGGTCGCGGCCAAGGTCATGGACGAGCGCTATTCCGATGATCCGGTCTTTATCAAGCGTTTTTCTCGCGAGGCTCGCGCCATGGCCCGCCTGCAGCATCCCAATCTCGTGGCTATTCACGATTTTTCCGCTGACGGCGAGCCCATCTATCTCATCATGGAGCTCATCGATGGCGGTACGCTACGCGAGCTACTGGCCGAGGGTGGCCCCTTTCCTGTGCAGGCGGCCGCCTCTACCCTACGCAATGTTCTGCGCGGCTTGGAAGAGGTGCATTCCACCGGGCTCATCCACCGCGACATCAAGCCCGATAATGTGCTTATTACCTCGCACCACCGAGTAAAGGTGGGCGATTTTGGGCTGGTGCGCGCCACCAATGCCGAAGCCACGACAGACATGATTGTAGGCACCGTGTCCTACCTTGCGCCCGAGCAAGTCACAGGTGAGGAAATTACCCCGGCCTCGGATGTATATTCAGCCGGCATTGTCCTCTTCGAGCTTCTTACCGGCACCGTTCCATTCTCGGGGGATACTCCCCTGGCCCATGCCACGGCCCGCTTGGATTCTGACGTCCCCGCGCCGTCCTCGCGGATTTCTGGGGTGCCCAAGCTTGTCGACGCCCTCGTGGCCACCGCCACTGCCCGCGATCCCCGCGAGCGCTTCGCCGACGCCGGAGAATTCCTCGAGGCGCTCGATGATGTCTGCCGGGAGCTCGATCTTCCGGACGTGACCATTCCTGTGCCGAGGAACGCTGCTGCAGCGCGCACGGCACAAGCCCCCACGGATTTTTCTGGCACCGGAGCCACGGAAATTTTCGAGCCCACCCGCAGCATTCCGCAGGGAGAAACAGAGCATCTCGACGGCGGTCCGACAGAAGTCATCCCGCCGCAACGCCTAAGCTTTGAGACCAAACTGGATTTGCCACAGGCAGAGCCCGCTCCAGAACCGGAGCCGCAATCATTGTCACGCCCCCAGGCACAGCCGTATTCTGCGGCCGAGCCACCACTCGAACCATTCGCGCCGGCAGCTGCCTCTGCGCCTGCACCAGTACCTACTCCCGCCCCCGAGCAGCCGGTCCACAGCGCGCATGAAGAACCCGCCGAGCGCCCGCTGACCAACCGCAATCCGCTGTCACTAGTGCTGTACTTAGTAGTGGTCGCGATTGCGGTGGGCGCAGTGGCTATCGGCGGGTGGTGGTTCGGCTCCTCGCTCTACGGCATGACGCCGAACCTGTGGATTTAGTTACGTAGCATCTCCGCGATAAGGAAGGACAGCTCGAGCGACTGCTGCGTATTAAGGCGAGGATCCACAGCCGACTCGTAGCGGCCCGGCAGATCCACGTCGGTAATGTCCTCGGCGCCGCCCAAGCACTCGGTGACGTCTTCACCGGTGAACTCAAGGTGTACGCCACCTGGGTGGGTACCCAGTTCACGGTGAACCTCGAAGAAGCCTTGGACCTCATCCACGATCTTGTCAAAGTGGCGAGTCTTGTAGCCATTAGAAGCAGTGAAGGTATTGCCGTGCATCGGATCGGACTGCCATACCACCTTGTGGCCGGAGTCTTCCACCGCCTTCACAATGGCAGGCAGGACTGTGCGCACCTTATCGTGACCCATGCGCGAAATCATGGTTAGGCGCCCCGGCTCGCGATTCGGGTCCAGCCTTTCCGCGTACTCCACGGCCTGCTCCGGGGTGACGCCCGGTCCCAGCTTGATGCCCACTGGGTTACCAATCATCGCCGCAAAGTTCACGTGGAAATCTTCGATGCCACGAGTGCGCTCACCAATCCATACCTGGTGCGCAGAGAGATCGTAGAGCTTGGTATCGCCGTTATTGTCCTGGCCCAAGCGCAGCATGGAGCGCTCGTAGTCCTTCAGCAATGCCTCGTGCGAGCAGTAGATATCGGCCGAGCGCAGGGTGTCATCGTGCACTCCACAGGCATTCATGAAGTTCAAGCCGTTTTCAATCTCCCGGGCCAAGTCCTGGTAGCGGGCACCCGCGCGGGACTTGCGCACGAACTCGCGGTTCCACTCATGCAGGCGGTAAAGATCCGCAGTTCCGGACGAGGTCAAAGAACGCACGAGGTTCATTGCCGCCGAAGAGTTCGCGTAAGCACGGATCATTCGGGCTGGGTCGTGGCGACGAGCCTCTTCGGTCGGCTCCACGGCGTTGACAATGTCACCGCGGTAGTTCAGCAAACCATTGGAATCCGTATCGGAGGAACGCGGCTTGGCGTACTGACCGGCGATGCGGCCGAGTTTTACCACGGGAACGGATGCGCCGTAGGTCAACACCACGGCCATCTGCAGCAGCGTTTTCACATTGCCACGGATATGCGGCTCAGTATTGGACTCAAAGGTTTCCGCGCAATCGCCACCCTGCAGCAAAAAAGCCTTGCCCAAGGCAACGTCTGCCAGCTTCTTCTTGAGCGCCTCGATCTCTGGCGCAACCACGATGGGCGGCACGGACTCGAGAATCTTGCGCACGTTATCGGCCTGGGAAGTATCCCAGCTGGGCTGCTGCTTTGCGTCACGCTTGATGACGTCCTGGAAGACCTCTTCAATGCCGGCGGGCAATGGCGGGAGGTCTGGCAGAACGCCTTGCGGAATATCTACTGTCCAACTCACACTGCTATTTAACCATCTATAGCCTATCGCGCGTTAGTTAAATCCTAGATATTAATTCTATTACCCTTAGACAGCGGAAGCACTTGGGCGCAGGCACGGAACTTGGCGAGGTTATGACGGGCGTCGACAAGCGCATCGTGATTGCCCTTAGGCACGGCTGGCAAGCTCGGACGTCCCGCAAACTCCCAATACTGCTTCAGCTCGCGGGTATAACGTGGCATGCGCCTAGGCAATCCGGCCATATCGCCCCACAGCTGCGCCAAAACCACATGATCATAAGCGCCCACCCACGCCCACAGCTCTACCGGAGTTGAGCTCTGGGTCAGGAACTCGAAGACCTCCGTGCGAATCGTCTCTAGAGGTTTCCACACTGGGTCCCGCGGGCTGGGCAACTTCGCCAATACATTGTCTTTGACCCAAGAATTGGCCTTGGACGGATCAAAATCCGTAGACACAGCGTAGTATTCGCTGCCATTCTCACCGACGATGCCGATGGAGACCAATTCAATGGTTTGTCCATCTTCGATAAATTCGGTGTCATAGAAGTAGCGCACGTCTCCCAAGCCTAGCGCCGCCTAATCTGCGGCGATAAATTGGCCCCTTAAAGAGACGGTTGTACACTTCTGGCGTGAAGAAATCTTTGTGGTTTACTGCTTTGCCCTTGTGCCTATCTGCCCTCGTGGCCCTTTGGTGGCTCATCGATATCCCGGCGCTTTTCTCCGGCGATTTCTCCACCTACTACCACATTGACCTCGATGTTTACCGTGAAGGTGGGGCCGGGTTTGGCAGCGACCTCTACACCAAGGACTACCTCGTTGGCAGTAATCGCGATGTCTCTCTTCCCTTCACCTATCCGCCCTTTGCGGCATTGCTCTTTGCCCCACTGAGCTGGATTCCCCTCACCGCCGCGAGCATCCTCGTATCTGTCGCCTCCTTTCTTGCTCTCTGGGTCTGCGTTGCCCTGGTGCTGCGCTCCCTTGGCTGCCCGGGCTGGGCAGGCTGGGCGCTTCTAGCGGCGATGCTTACTGAACCGATTACGGAGACCTTTAGCTTCGGGCAGGTCAACATCCTGCTCACTGCACTCGTAGTGGTCGATATTCTCTGGCTGCGCCCCGGACGCGGCAGAGGCGTGCTTACCGGTATCGCCATGGCGATCAAGCTCACCCCTGCGGTATTCCTTGCCGTATTTTTCGTCCGCCGCGAATGGCGCGCATTTTTCGCCGCTCTCGGTTCTTTTCTGGCAGCTGGGCTCATCGCCTTCGCCTGCAATCCACATAGCTCCATCCAGTACTGGAGCGAAACGCTGCGCGATTCCAACCGCATCGGTGGACTTGCCTATAGCTCCAACCAATCTCTGCGCGGTTTCTTTAGCCGCCTAGCCCCTGAACACGCTGAAAAGCTGTGGCTTGTAGCCGTTGTCCTCGTCGTTGCCATCGTGTGGTTTGCCATGGAGCGCCTCTCCCACGAGAATCAGGCGGTACTCATGCTGCTGGCCGCTTCAGTATCGCTCCTGTGCTCGCCCGTGTCATGGTCGCATCACTTCACTTGGCTGGTATTGGCGGGCGTGCTGCTAGTGGCGCAGCGCCACTGGGCACTCGCTGCGCTGACATGGCTGGCGCTTTTGGGCCGCGGCCATTGGCTCGTCCCTCATGCCAATAACCAAGAGCTGAACTGGGCATGGTGGCAGCACATCGTGGGCAACGACTACGCCATCGTTACCGCTCTGCTGGTTCTTTGCTCGCTACCATTGGCTCTACGACGGGCCGGCGCTTATCAATCCGCGGCGGAACCAGCGTCCAGCCAAGGATAGGAACCTTCCCTAGCGCCCAGAGCGCTACCGATGCCGCAGCGGAGTAGAAGAAGCACATTCCGATCCAGAACCAGGTATTTTCCATCGGCCACTGGCCAGCAAGGCTCACCACATAATCGCGGTGGGCCATGAAGAAGCCGTACCCCAGCGTCATGCCGATTGGGTGGGCCAAGTAAATGGGCAGGGTATGCCGGCCCACGAACTTTACAAAAGTGGACAGAGCCGGAATATGGCTAATAAGGACAGCACCAACGATGCCCGCTGGGGTTTCAAGCGTCTGCTCTGCAAAACGGATAAGCAGGTTGAGATCGCCTCTGCCAAGCATGTCCCCGCCTGGCAGTGGCCACTGCAGCGCTACCTCGCCTTCGACGGCATCCCAGGTTTGCCGCAAGGATAGGCCCGCGATGTAGCTGATGATCGCCGCGCCATAAGCCCACATAGAGCCCTTACGGAAGGTGCCTTTGAAGGGTGCTTCGGCGGCGTCGGCAAACCGCGTAATAGGCCCGCGCAGATAGGCCGCACCGACGAAGATGGGCAAAAACATGATTGCCTTGCCAATAAAGTAGTAATGATCCTGCCAGGCTATAAACAGCAACGGCGCAAAGCTCAGACTTATGCCCGCCCACGCTGGTAACCTGCGCACGGCCCACAAAAATATATTGAAAAAGATAAGCGCGTGAATGAACCACGCCATGGTATGGCCCAACAGCAGGTTATAAAGCAGATCAGAAAGCTGCAGATAAGGATCGCCAAATACCCAGTGGTACTCGATGCGCTTAGTCCACAGTTCAACGGTCATCCACACCGTGTATGGGACGAGGAAAAACCAGAGGCGGCGCGTAAAAAGCTCGCTGAAAGAATAGCGAAAAATCTTGGTAGAGAAATAGCCGGATACGAGGAAAAACAAGGGTAGGCGGAGCGGGTCCAGCCACACGTTTAGGTCAGCCAACCACGTTAGCTCACCTTCCGGAACCACCAGCGTGACGTGCAAGAGCACGACGCCGATAATGGATACGCCTTTAGCGGTATCTGGCCAAGCTAAACGGGCCTTGGGAATAGTGATTACCTCCCCTTGTATTCAGCGCCGGCGGGGTAACCATGGCCGGCTTTGAGCGAAGCCTTCACATCGGAGGCGTACACATCAACATAAGGCTTATCGCTCAGCTCGGCCAAATTGCGCATCACAAAATCCGTGAAGGCGCGGATAGTTTCGTGCTCGGCCGGATTCATGCCGCGCTCCTTGGCCCAGTCATGCGGCCAGATAGGATCACCTACCCGCACGCCGACCTTAAACGGGCGCGGGATCCACGAGCCAATGGGATTGGCCTTACGCGAATTGATCATCGCGATGGGAAATACTGGCTGGTTAGTCTCCATGGCGATGCGCCCCATGCCGGTACGGCCCTTGTACACACGGCCATCTGGGGAACGAGTTCCTTCCGGATAGATACCGAAGAGATCGCCGCGGGACAAAATACCTTCTGCGGTTTCCACAATGGCGTCTCCAGCGTCCTCGCTATCGCGCTCGATGGGGACCTGGCCTACCGCGGTAAAAAACCACTTTTGCAGGCTGCCAACAAGACCCGGAGTGGTGAAGTATTCCGACTTAGCCGGAAACGTGATCTGGCGCGGACACACCAAAGGAAAGAAGAAGGAATCCATAACCGCCTGGTGATTCGACACCAAAATCGCAGGCCCTTCAGCGGGAATTTTCTCGATGCCCTCGCTCCACGGGCGATTCCATACTCGCAGGGCGGGTCCGAAGAAGATGTGCTTAAAAGCCCAGTACCACTTGTTTTTCATCGCCAGGTCGTCCTTTGTTAGTTTTAACGGCCGCTGCGGGCCAAATCGGCTACGCCAATCATACCCGCTGCCGACCCTAATTCTGCGGTGGCAACACGTGCGAGGGGGCGATGCCCTGCCCCGACAATGTCCTGTCCCATAGCTTGGGTGGCGCATTCGAGGTAGAGGTCCGCATCTTGGGATACGCCACCCCCGAGAACGATAAGCTCCGGATCCAATACATCAGCAACAATGGAAAGGCCCTGGCCCAGCCACCGACTGAAGTCTTCCATCACCGCGACGGCAAGCGGATCTCCGCGCCGCGCCGCCTGGGTAATTTCCTTGCCTGTGGGATCAGCCGGCAGCGAAGTCTCATAGCTCCCTCGCAGATCAGCGCAGGTATCCGGCAACGCGGTACCAGAGGCATAGCGTTCCAAGCAGCCGCGCTTGCCGCAGGAGCACTGCCGGCCATTAGGGACTACCACGATATGCCCAAATTCTGGGGCGGTGCCAAACGCACCGCGGTAGATGGTGTCATGCGTCATCAGCGTGGCGCCGATCCCTGTTCCTACCGCAAAGAAAACCCAATCCTCCGCACCCCGGCCAGCACCAAAGCGCCACTCACCCCATGCGGCGGAATTGGCATCGTGCTCCAAACGCACGTGCATACCGAGCTTCTGCGAGAGCGATTCCCGTACATTGGCGTGCCGCCAAGGAAGGTGCGGGGCGAAGCGCACTACCTCACACGTAGGATCCAAAAATCCCGCTAAGGCGAGGCCAACGGCGTCCACCTCATAGTCAGCGCACAGCTCATCGACGATGCCCACAATATCCGCTTCCAGCTGCTCGGCGTCCATGGAAGTAGGAACCGTGCGGCTCGCGAGAATCTCACCCTCCCGAGTGATCACTCCGCCGCGCACGTTGGTGCCACCGACGTCGAAGCCGATAGTCAGATCGGCGGAGTTGTTCTTAAGCATGCATAATAGAATATACCGACAACCGGGTTAGGGTCACATCAAGACATCAGCTGCCGCAATCGCTGCCCCATTATCCGCCACGTCCAATTCTCTTTCACATGGCGACGCCCCGCCCGCCCCATGCGAAGCCTACGCTGCGGGTCGGCCAAGAGGGCTTTCAATGCTCCAGCTAGTTCCGGCACAGCTCCGGCCTTAACGACGACCCCCGTCTCCCCCGTTACCGTCTCCGGTGCACCACCGGAGTCTCCAGCGACAACCGGCAGGCCGCACGCTTGGGCCTCCAAATACACGATTCCCAAGCCCTCGACGTCTAGCCCACCGCCACGGGTGCGTGCCGGCATGGCAAATACATCCGCTGCATGCAATGCAGTCTCAATGCTTTCCGCTTCCTGAATCACTGCGTCTGGACAGTAGAGTTCCGCCAACTGTTCTAAAGCCGCGCGGTAGCGTCCGCGCCCGATGAGCAAGAGCTGCGCATCCGGAAATTCTTCACGCACTAGAGGCATAGCACGTAGAAGCTGATCCTGCCCCTTGCGTGGAACGAACCGCGAAATGCAGACGATGGTCGGCCCGTCGACTCCAAACTCAGCTTTTGCCGCTGCGCGTTGCTCCGGCGTGGCTGGAGAAAGGCCTTCCACGCTCACTCCGGAAGGCAGGTGCTCCCAGCGCGGATTCGGTCCAAATGGTCGACGCAACCGACGCAGGGTGTAGTCGGAGATATAGGTAATCACGTCAGCATGGTCACCAATTCGGCGCAGGCACTGCCGAGCCACGGGCAGCATCGACCACCCCACTTCGTGCCCGTGCGTCGTAGCTACCACACGGGTGGCCCCCGCCTCTTTTGCGGCCTTGCCCATCAAAGCAAGGGGCGCAGCTGCACCAAACCAGACGATGTCAATATTTTCTGCGCGGATAATCTCCTGCATCCGACACACCGTGGCGGGCGTCGGCAACATCACGCGGCGAGGCCAGCGGATAACCTTGTAGTCCACCGCGGCATCGAATTCCGCCGGCGATTCCTGGGTAGAGGCAAAGACCACAACATCACGCGGATCTAAGGTTGCTACAAAATCGCGCAGGTAAGACTGAATCCCGCCAATCTTGGGTGGAAAGTCATTAGTTACCAGCAGAACGCGGGCCACTTAGTACCGCGCCGTTCCGGTAATCGGCATGGACTTCAGCGGTACTACCTGAACAGGCACACCATAGGTGGAAGCATGGACCACTTGCCCATTGCCGATGTACATACCAACGTGCGT
Organism: Corynebacterium sp. MSK122; assembly: GCF_030229435.2. Taxonomy (NCBI): domain Bacteria; kingdom Bacillati; phylum Actinomycetota; class Actinomycetes; order Mycobacteriales; family Corynebacteriaceae; genus Corynebacterium; species Corynebacterium sp. MSK122. The sequence goes on from NZ_JASPHV020000004.1 coordinate 40,783, forward strand.
TACCCCAGGATAATATCCCACGATATCGCCCGGCTGTAGGTCTTCCAACGGTACCGACGTGCCACCTGCAATCTGAGCCTGCGACGTACGCGGAATGGACTTACCAATCTGTTGATACGCCCAGAACATCAATCCGGAGCAGTCAAACTGATCGGGACCGGTCGCACCCCAACCATACGGCGCACCCAACTTGGACAAGGCAGCAGAGGCTGCACCGTCAGCGATCTCACCCAGATCCATATCTGGTTTCGCAGATCCGCCGAATTGGCCTTCCCAGGCCTCGCGCTGCTGATCATCGAGAGCATCCACCTGCTTTTCGATGTCCCTTTGCTGCTTTTCCAGCTCCTCCTTTTCCTTGAGAAGCTCCTCGCGTTGCTCTTCCAGCGCTTTCTTTTCCTCGCGCACCTTCGCAGCGGCGTCGGCAGCCTTATGCTTTTTCTCTTCCGCCATGGAGGCGACATTAGCCTTCGCATCAAGAGTGCGCTGGGCCTTGCGGGACAGCGCGCCGAGGTAACCCATGCGCTCTACTGCATCGGAAGGATCTTCCGCGGCCAAGGCACCAGACACTGCCGAACGGGAATCACCGCGGTAGCGCGACTGCGCGATGCCATTGACATGGTCCTGCTGGATGGAAACATCGCCCTTTGCATCGTCCGCACGCGTTTGTGCCTCAGCTGCGGCCTGCTCAGATTTAGCAACCTCAGCCTGCTTTTCCTCGAGCTTCACCTCGAGCTCTTTTACTTCTTCATTCTTGGCAGAAACCTTGCGCGCGACTTCGCCAACGCGCTCTACCAAGGCGTCTACATCTTCGGTGGCGCCCTCCTGTTGCGGAGCCGCCTCCTGCGCAACAACCTGCGAAATCCCAGAAACCGACGTAACAGCAAGAGCCGCTGCAAGTGCAGCTGTAGGAAGTACTCGTTTAGACACGTAAGGACCCTTAGACTAAGAAAACTTTCAAAATCGTATCAACTATAGCGGGTTTTACCGCCTAATGCACGACAAAGCCCTCCCCACCAAGGGGAGGGCTAAATCCGTTGCTTCTTAGAAGCGAACTGCGGAGTGAATCGGCATGTAGTTCAGGTCGCGCTCCTGAACCGGGACGCCGGAGTTAAGGGCGTCGATGATGGTGCCGTGGCCGGTGTAGATACCAACGTGGGAGGCACCACCGTAGTAGGCGATGATGTCACCCGGCTGCAGCTGATCCAGCGATACCGGGGTACCAGCGCCAGCCTGTGCCTGAGAGGTACGCGGGATCTGCTTGCCAGCCTGAGCGTATGCCCAGCTGGTCAGACCGGAGCAGTCGAAAGCGTTCGGGCCAGCGGCGCCGTAAACGTACGGGGAACCGATTACGGAGCGTGCTGCTGCCAGTGCCTTCTGGCCAACGGTCTGCTGTGCCGGAGCGGCCTGCTTGTGGCCAGCGGCTGCGTAGTTGGTGTTCTGCTGGTTAGAAACCTGACCCAGGGACGGAACGTAGCGGTCAATGTTCGGAACCTGGTCGATGTTCGGGACGTTTTCCAGGCCTGCTACCTCAAAGCGGTAGTCGGTATTAGGTACGACTACCTCTGCTGCCTGTGCGACGCCCGGTGCGACAACTGCTGCGGTTGCAGCCAGTGCTGCAGTAGATGCGATGCGACGGGTGTTCTTAATGCCCTGACGACGGTGCTGTGCCATGAGTAAAACTCCAAATCTTCCTGCGCGCCTACTTCCTTGTAAAGGAAGCTCTGACCCTGGGGGACTAGCGTTCGTTGGGAATCCGTTCCTTTAGGATTTCCTCCACTCGGCCCCTCAGCAGGAGGGGCCAGATGCGGCGCTGTAATTCTTCTGTTTAGATTGAGCACCTTTCGGGCGGTAACTCAATGTCTCGAATAGGTTACGAAATCATCACAAGCAATGTCCATTCGCGACACCAAATCAACCTTTGTTATTGCTTCGTTACCTTCCGTTGACCTTGCCGAGATTTAACCCCCACATAGAAGCAATCGCTCACCGGAGTTAAAACATTTATGGCCACAAGCTGCACGAATAAAGACGGACGACTGTCGCCCAACAAAGGTGTACCCTTGCTATGAAAAACCTCAACAATTAAGAGAATTCTAAATTGTGACTTTCAACACTAGAGTATTTTAGCGGCCCCTTCTCCCCCACCAATTCACTCCTTTTACCGCACGCCTAGAAACTAGCTTTCATCCCAACCACGCCCCGCTTCGGCACCTTTCCTTATGGTGGTTCTAGCTAAACGCTTACCGACGCCCCCCTAAGTCGCTCAATCGACGAGTGCAGCGTGCTTCCAGGCAATAAAACCTTTCGGGCATTCACACCTCCCTGAGCCCACGCACTAGGCCCCTTGGTGCTGTAAAGCACGAGCAAACCACTAACCACCGACAATACGAGCACCAGACCGCGCACTAAACCGACTGCACAACAAGCTTCAGCAGCAGTTCTTCAGATCCTTCAAGATTCATAAAGACTGACAGACACGCAACGGATTTCTTTCAACAGCTCTTGGAGCAGCCAGAAAAATAAGGACTGGGTTCGGAATGAATCCGTATATGCGCAAGACCCGCCCGTGCTCCTTCAACAGGAGCAGGGCGGGTCTGTGAGCGCGTTTCGAGTAATCCTCAGAAAAAGCCGGTTAGATGCGGCCGTTTTCCTCGTCCTCACGGCGGTTAGCCTCATTGAGGCGGCGGAACATCTCCGCTTCCTCGTCGTGGTTATCCGAGTGAATTTCGTGAACTCGGTGCATGAGTGCCGAATCATCAGGGCTGAAGGTGCCCTGCGTCTCGGAATCAGCGAGTCCGAGGTGGTTCAGCTGCTTCGGTACCTGAGCGCCTGCGTACTCGAGCGGAACCGGGTGGCCTTCGGCATCAACTGGGCCGAGCGGCTGGTGAACCTCAATGAAGGCACCATTCGGCATCTGCTTGATAACGCCGGTTTCAATACCGTGCTCCAGTACCTCGCGGTCGGAGCGCTGCAGACCAACGCAAATGCGGTAGGTCATGAAGTACGCAATCGGAGGTAGCACGATGAGGCCGATACGACCAACCCAGGTCATAGCGTTCAGCGAAATCTGGAAGAAGTGTGCCACGTGGTCGTTACCACCGGACAGGGTAACCAGCAGGAAGAACACGATGGCAGCCGCGCCGATAGCGGAGCGGGTAGGAACATCGCGCGGACGCTGCAGCAGGTTGTGGTGTGCATCGTCACCGGTGAACTTCTTCTCCAAGAACGGGTACGCCATAAGTAGGACAACCATGAGACCACACAGCAGAGCTACCCAGAACGCGGAAGGAATGGTGTAGTTGCCGATGTAGAGCTCCCATGCCGGCATGACACGGGCGACACCGTCAGTCCACAGCATGTAGATATCTGGCTGGGAACCAGCGGAAACCTGGGATGGGTTATAAGGTCCAAGCGCCCAGATGGCGTTGATGGTCAGCAGACCAGACATCAGCGCCAGTACGCCAGCCACCATCATGCCCATACCAATCGCCTTGGTGGCGAAGACCGGCATAATGCGGACGCCAACCACGTTATTCTCTGCACGGCCCGGTCCAGGGAACTGGGTGTGCTTCTGGAACCAAACCATAATCAGGTGGGCTGCAATCAGGCCAAGGATGATGCCCGGAATAACCAGAACGTGCAGGATGTAGAAACGATCCAGCATCAGGTCAGACGGGAAGTCACCGCTAAAGATTGCCCAGTGCAGCCAAGTGCCGATAATCGGCAGGCCCAGGATAATGGCGGACATGATTCGCAGACCAACACCGGAAAGCAGGTCATCCGGCAGGGAGTAACCAAGGAAGCCCTCGATCATGCCCAATAGGATAAGTGCGCAACCGATAATCCAGTTTGCTTCACGCGGACGACGGAATGCGCCGGTGAAGAAGATACGCAGCATGTGCGCAACCATGGACATCATGAACAGCAGAGCTGCCCAGTGGTGCATTTGGCGCACGAACAAGCCACCACGAACTTCAAAGGAGATATCCAGCGCGGTGGCGTATGCGCGGGACATTTCTACACCATTAAGCGGTGCGTAGGTGCCGTCGTAAATGACCTTGGTGATAGACGGGTCGAAGAACAGCGCCAAGTAGATACCGGTCAGTACAAGAATGATGAAGCTGTATAGCGCCATTTCACCAAGCATGAAGGACCAGTGGGTCGGGAAGACCTTGTTCAGCTGAGTCCTCAGCACGCCGGCGGCGCTATAGCGCTCATCCATATTGTTGCCCATTTGGGCGAGTTTATTGCTCATTATGACTTACGCTCCCAGAATGCCGGGCCGACAGGCTCAATGAAGTTGCCCTGTGCTACGAGGTAGCCCTCGTCATCCACCGTGATAGGCAGCTGTGGCAGTGCACGAGCAGCAGGACCGAAGACCGGCTTGCCGTACTGCAAAGCATCGAACTGCGACTGGTGGCACGGGCACAGGATTCGGTTGGTCTGAGCCTCGTACAGAGAGGTCGGGCAACCGATGTGGGTACAGATCTTGGAGTAGGCGTAGTAGTCGCCGTGGTGGAAGTCTTCTTGACCTTCGCGCTCGATTGCCTTCTGGGCGTCGTTGTGACGCAGGCGAATCAGCATGACCGCATTGCGGTTACCGTGAATCGAGTGCATGTGGTGCTCGTAGACATCGCGCTCGGCATCGTACTTGTCGCCATCGTTGACGTCTTCTTCTGCCAGCGGGAAGACGGTTTCCATACCGCCTGCCGCCAGATCCTCCGGGCGCACACGAACCAAGCGGGTTACGCCCTTGGTGCTGTAGTGCTCACCGGTTTCACCGGAGTGCTTCTCGGCGATAGTACCGGTGTCGCGGGCCAAGTAGAGCTTGACGCCTTCATTGTGCAGGGTCCAACCGGAAGTCCACAGGGTGCCGTCGCCGGCGTAGTTCATGTTGTGGCGAACCTTCCAAGGGTTCTTAATTGCGCCGCCGAGCGGAGCAATCACGGTAAGACCAAACAGAACGCCGGCGCCGCCCAACAGACCCTGAACGGTCTTGCGGCGACCCAAGGTCGAGGTCTTCCAAGAATCGTTCAGAAGGGCGGTCAGGGTACGGCGGTCAACCTCTTCGGAAGGACCGTCGTGGCGACGCTGAACGGAAATCTCCTCTGGGAGAATCTTCTTAACGTACTGAACGATGGCGATGCCCAAGCCGCAAATTGCGAGGGCTGCAGTAATGCCCAACAGAGGGGTGTAGAGAGTGTGCCAAATGTGGCCCTCCTCCCCTAGCTGCTTGTACTGCCACGGCCAGAACAGATAAACGCCGAGAAACCCGAGGCCGCCGATGACGGACAGGAACAACCAAATAGCAACGTTACGTCCAGCGCGCTTTTCAGCTGGGTCGCCTTCGACTGGGAATCGCTCCTTGCGGAACGCAACGGTGACGTCGTCGAGCTCGGTACCAAGAGCAGCGAGTTCATCGTTGCTCATCTTGTCGAGCTCAGCATTAGTGTAATTCTTCTTCACATTGCTCATGAGCGCGATCCAATCCACATAGCGGCAGCGCACAGGGCGCTAATGCCGATAATCCACATTGCCAGGCCTTCCGCTACTGGGCCGAGACCACCAAGGTCCCAACCTGCAGGAGACGGCGTTTCCTTTGCAGATTTGAGGTAGGCAATGATGTCCTTCTTCTCATCTGCGGTCAGCTGGCGGTCAGAGAACTTAGGCATGTTCTGCGGGCCGGTCAGCATTGCCTGGTAGATTTCCTGCTCGCTTGCCGGAGCAAGCTCCGGAGCGAACTTACCGGAGGACAGCGCGCCGCCTTGGCCGGTGAAGTTGTGGCAGGAGGCGCAGTTCATGCGGAAGAGCTCGGAGCCCTTCGCTACGTCTTCTGCCTGGATTTCGCCATTGTAGTTAGCACCACGCAGCGATTCCTGGGCAACGCTTCCGTCGTCGTTGTAGACAATGTCAGCGCCGCCACCGTTAGCTGCAACATATGCAGCCAAGGCCAGAGTCTGCTGCTCGGTGTAGCGGGGAGCCTTGCGCTCTGCCTGTGCGTCGTTAGACATCATCGGCATACGGCCGGAGTGCACCTGGAAGTACACGGAACCAGCGCCGATACCAACGAGGGACGGACCACGACCTTCGATGCCCTGCAGATTGGCACCGTGGCAGGTGATACAAGCGGTGTCATAGATGTCCTTACCCTCTTGGACGAGGGCTTGGTCATCTTTTTCCGCCGTGGCGACCTGTGCGTCCGGGGTCAAGGCAGAAGCCAGGACGCCCGCACCGGACAGGCCAATCGCCAAAGCGAAGCCACCGGCAAGGGTGCGCTTCGCCTTGCGGCGACGGCGGGTCTTCTTAGCCGCCGCAGTGGTCTGCTCCACTGCCACGGACTGCGAATTGTTATCCATCATTTTCCTTTAGATAACTCGAACACGGGAGGACTGTTTGGGGATCTTGGCCAGGCTACTGGACCAAGTAAATAACGGTGAAAACGCCGATCCACACAACGTCAACGAAGTGCCAGTAGTAGGACACTGCCATTGCTGCGGTCGCCTGTGCCGGCGTGAACTTGGACTTAGCAACGCGCGCGAGAATGATTGCAAAAGAAATCAAACCCGCCGTCACGTGGGCAGCGTGGAAGCCGGTGATGATGTAGAACACCGAGCCAAAGACGCTGGCCTGGATAGTCACACCTGCGTGAATCAACTCGGTCCACTCGAACGCCATGATGCCCAGGAACACAACGCCCAGTACTAGCGTCACGGTGTACCAGAGTCGAAGCTTGTAAACGTCACCCCTTTCTGCGGCAAACACACCGAACTGCGAGGTCACAGAAGAAGAAATCAGCACTGCCGTAATGAGGAAACCCATGGGCAGGTTGATATGAGCGGTGTGCTCCGCCCAATCGCCTTCCTGACCGTTTGCTCGCGAGGTAAACCACATCGCGAACAGTCCGGCAAAGAACATCAATTCCTGAGACAGGAACACGATGGTGCCTACACTGACCATATTGGGTCGGTTCAGTGAGGCAGCACGTGGTGCTGTCATACCTTGGTTAGAAACTACGCTCGTCACAGTGGCTATTATGGCTGTTCCGAGCGCTGAAGTCACCTCGATTCCCCCCGTTATCTCTATTCTTTTTTGATGCTTTATCCAGTAAACGTTCAGCGCGAATACGTGAAAAACTTTATTTCTCCAATCGGGAACTTTTCGCCCTGCTTTACGACGCCCCATTGACGCAGGTGACGCCACACGTCGGGCCCCGCCCTGAATTTCCGAATTGTCCCAGACGCCCGACGTCCCCACTTATCCATACACCAATCCGTGCGCCAGGCCCCGTTGTTTGGAGAGATAAATCACATTCCGCCACCCCCCTAAACGCCCAGCTTTACAACTTTCGAACGACCCCCGCAAAAATCTACTCCTACGTGGCAGAATGCAGAAGAAGCGCTATCGCGAACTCGCGGAATAGTCAGTTACCCCTCCCCCACCGGTAAATCTTTTTGGAACTTTCGGGAACTTTCTGACGCCGCGAACGACGCTGGATCGCCAAAGCCCTCCTAGCCATGATGACTAGGAGGGCGGAGAAGTTTTAGGCAGGGATTCCTTTATATCGAGGAATTAGTGCTTTTCCTTCGGCAGGCCGTACTGCAGGGACAGGCCGGTGCAGGCCGCGATGAGGCAGACAGCGCCGAGGGCAATCAGCCAGAAGTAAAGGAAGATGACGCCCAAGCCAAGAATGCCGATCGCACCGGCCATGGCCAGCGGCCAGATGGAGCTTGGGGAGAAGAAGCCCAAGATACCGGCAGCATCTTCGGTTTCCGCTTCTTCCCAATCTTCTGGCAGGACGTCACTGCGGTCATCAGTGAAGTGGAGGTAGGCACCTAGCATCATGCACAGCAGGAAGGCGAGGAACATTCCCACGATACCGACCCACTCGGCACCGTAGAGGTAGCCGTCGTCCTTAACGAAGGTGACGCCGAAGATGTAGACAATCAGCGAGACAAGAAGGTACGTCGCGATTGAGTAAAAGACTTTTGATGTTGCACGCATTGTGTTGTGTCCTTATCTCTTATGCCGCGGTGTTCACGTAGTTGTCGCCCTTAGCGGTATCACGCTCACCGGAGAACGGGTGGGTGGTTACCGCATATGGGTCCTGGCCGATTTCTTCCAGAGCTTCCGCGTTGGTGGCTTCTGGGTTGTCCTCGCGGAACTTCAGGTAGGTGTTGAAGTCCTCCGGAGAGACAACGCGGATTTCAAAGTTCATCATCGAGTGGTAGGTACCGCACATCTCAGCACAACGGCCAACGAATGCGCCCTGCTTCTCAATCTTTTCTACCTGGAAGCTACGCTCCTGAGCGTTTGCCTCAGGGTGTGCGTAGACGTCGCGCTTGAACAAGAACTCCGGTACCCAGAATGCGTGGGACACGTCGCCCGAAGCGAGACGGAACTCAATCGCGGTATCGGAAGGAAGAACCAGAACTGGAACCTCTTCGGTGGTACCGACGGTCTCAATCTTATTGTAGTTCAGGTAGGAAAGATCGCCCATGGACTTGCCGTGGATTGGGTTCGGGTTGTCCACACCTTCAGGGTCGCGAGCGGTCTTCTCTGCCTCAGCCTGACGCTCCTTATCGGCACCGTCGTAGTTCTCACCATTGACATGGTTCTCGGCATAACCGAACTTCCAGTTCCACTGGAACGCGGTGACGTCGACGACAACCTTCGGATCCTTATCCAAGGCGGTAACCTTCTGCTGAGTCTGAACAGTGAAGAAGAACAGGCCCATGATGATAAGGATCGGGACGATGGTCAGAACCATCTCCAGCGGAACGTTGTACTGAATCTGGCGCGGGAACTCGCCCTTGCCATCCTTCTTTGCCTTCTTCGCGCTCCAGCGGAAGATTGCAGTGAGGAACAGGCCCCACATAATAAAACCAACGATCCATGCGGCAACCCAGACCCAAATCCAGAAGTTGTACATGGCCTCTGCCTCAGGGGTAATGCCCTTCGGCCAACCGAATCCCAGGAGGTTCTCTACAGCAGTTGGCGCCTGAACGTCACAACCTGCCAGAGCGAGTCCACCCAGGGCAAGTGCGCCAGCTACGCCCGCCTTACGGGCAAAGGTGCGCTTATTACGCTGTCCCACGTGTGTTCTGCCTTTCTGTCCACACAAAACTTCTCGAATACTCACAGAGCACTCTTACCCAATCAGAATAGAGGATAATTGCCAGATTCCCAGCCTGTTTAAAGGCATAAAAGGGCACCTAGTGCGCTCATTTCATATTCTCCTTCTGGTAGGTTACCGCCCCACCTGCACAATGTTCCAACCGCACCCCCAGTAGCCATAGACTCCGTGTGTGCCAATTCACAGAATTACCTTGGAACCATCATCCGAAAGTTCGCACCCCTATCGGGGAAGCTAATTCCAAGGCAGTCGGCAGGTTTCCTTAAGCCGTGGCGTGTTCTGGTTTCACGCTCTCTAGCCGTAAAGTGGGTGACTAGCAATAGACGCTTATATATAAGGAGCAATCTTTACATGTGCGGACTTCTTGGCATGCTCGCCGCCACAGGCAACGTAGATAAGTACGTTGACGCGCTGGAACGTTCCCTGCCCTGCATGCGCCACCGCGGTCCAGATGCCGCCGGCACGTGGCATGACGGCGATGCCGCGTTCGGCTTCAATCGTCTGTCCATTATCGACCTGGAGCACTCCCACCAGCCCCTCCGCTGGGGTCCGGAGGACCAGCCCGACCGCTACGCCATGACGTTTAACGGCGAAATCTACAACTACGTAGAGCTACGCGAGGAGCTCAAAGGCCTCGGCTACACCTTCCACACCGAGGGTGATGGCGAGCCCATCGTGGTGGGCTACCACCACTGGGGCAAGGACGTAGTCAACCACCTGCGCGGCATGTTTGGCATCGTCATCTGGGATACCCACACCAAGACGATGTTTGCTGCTCGTGACCAATTTGGCATCAAGCCACTGTATTACGCCACCACCCCAGCAGGAACCGTCTTCGCTTCCGAAATGAAGTGCATCCTTGAAATGGCAGACGAGATTGGTCTAGAGCTCAACCTTGACCGACGCGCCATTGAGCACTACGTCGACCTGCAGTACGTCCCGGAGCCAGAATCCCTCCACGCGAATATTCGCCGCGTTGAATCCGGCTGCACTGTCAGTCTTCACCCGGGCGAAGATGTCGTTTCCGAGCGCTACTTCAAGCCCCGTTTCCCTGTGCAACAGGTAAAGCAAGGCGAAGAGCAGCAGCTATTTAACCGCATTGCAGAGGCGCTGGAAGATTCCGTCGCTAAGCACATGCGTGCCGACGTCACCGTGGGTTCCTTCCTATCTGGCGGCATTGACTCCACCGCTATTGCCACCCTGGCCAAGCGCCACAACCCAGATCTACTGACCTTTACCACCGGTTTCGAGCGCGAGGGCTATTCTGAGGTCGATGTCGCGGCAGAGTCCGCGGAAGCTATTGGTGTAGAGCACATCGTCAAGATTGTTTCCCCTGAAGAATACGCCGAGTCCATCCCGAAGATCATGTGGTACCTGGACAATCCGGTGGCTGATCCCTCGCTGGTCCCGCTGTACTTTGTGGCGCAGGAGGCCCGCAAACACGTCAAGGTAGTTCTTTCCGGTGAGGGCGCAGACGAGCTCTTTGGCGGCTACACCATCTACAAGGAACCACTGTCCCTTGCCCCATTTGAAAAGATCCCGTCCCCACTGCGCCGCGGTCTGGGCAAGCTCTCCCAGGTTCTGCCCGAGGGCATGAAGGGCAAGTCGCTGCTTAATCGCGGCTCGATGACGATGGAAGAGCGCTACTACGGCAACGCTCGTTCCTTTAACTTTGAGCAGATGCAGCGCGTTATCCCGTGGGCAAAGCGCGAATGGGACCACCGCGAGGTTACCGCTCCCATCTACGCCCAGTCCGAGGATTTTGATCCGGTTGCCCGCATGCAGCACCTGGATCTATTCACTTGGATGCGCGGTGACATTCTGGTCAAGGCCGATAAGATCAATATGGCCAACTCGCTGGAGCTGCGCGTGCCATTCTTGGACAAGGAAGTCTTCAAGGTTGCCGAGTCCATCCCTTATGACCTGAAGATCTCGCACGGCACCACCAAATACGCCCTGCGCAAGGCCATGGAACAGATCGTCCCGGCGCATGTTCTGCATCGCAAGAAGCTGGGTTTCCCAGTACCGATGCGCCACTGGCTGGCCGGCGATGAGCTTTATGGCTGGGCCCAGGACACCATTAATGAATCCCAGACCGAGGACATCTTCAATAGGAAGGAAGTTCTCGAGATGCTCAAGGAGCACCGAGATGGCGTTTCCGATCACTCCCGCCGCTTGTGGACCGTGCTGTCCTTTATGATCTGGCACGGCATCTTTGTGGAAAGGCGCATCGATCCGCAGATCGAGCAGCGCGACTACCCAGTCAAGCTCTAAGAGCCTTCCACACACATAAAGAGGGTGGGTGCCAGTGGCACCCACCCTCTTTTCTGTCCTTCTATTTAGTTGAAGGAATCGCCACAAGCGCAAGAGCCGGTGGCATTCGGGTTATCAATGGTGAAACCCTGGGACTCGATGGTGTCAGCGAAGTCAATCTTGGCACCGGTCAGGTAGGGAACGGACATCTTGTCCACAACGAGGTTTACGCCGCCTACCTGGTCAACCTTGTCACCATCCAAGGTGCGGTCATCAAAGTAGAGCTGGTAGCGCAGGCCAGCGCAGCCACCAGGCTGGACGGCAATGCGCAGGGAGAGATCGTCGCGGCCTTCCTGATCAAGCAGCGCCTTTGCCTTTGCGGCTGCTGCTTCAGTCAGAATGACGCCGGTTGCGGAAGCTGGAGCGGTCATCACTTCTCCTCAATAAGTATTGGATTCGTTGCCACTACCCTACCCGGTTAGTTCAGGTGGGAAAAGGTAGCCCATATCTACAACACCATCTGGGCCGGGCCTATTCCCCTATTCACACCTAAACCTTGTAGTGTGAGGAACGTGAAACTCCCGTGGCAAAAAGATGACAAGACCTCCACTGAGACTGCTCCTGTACAGGACAAAGCTCAGGCAGAAGTTCAGAAAGAGCCCCAGCGCAAGGGCTATACCCCACCGAAGGGTCGCCCTACGCCAAAGCGCGCAGAGCAAGAGATCGCGCGCGGTGTAAAGCGCGATCCCCATGGCATGTCCGAAGCACAGCGCTACCAGCACCGCAAGGACATGAAGAAGTCCATGAGCAAGGACGAGTGGAAGGAATATAAGAAAAAGGAGCGCCAAGAGCGCCAGCAGGCAAATCGCGAGCAGCAGGCCCGCATGGCAGAAGGCGATCCGCGCTTCCTACCCGCCCGCGACCAGGGTGCCGAGCGCGCCTATGTGCGCGATTGGGTGGATGCCCGCCGCAGCCTGAGCAACTGGGTCATGCCGATGGCCTTGGTGCTCATCGTGGTCATGTTCTTGACCTACGCGGTACCCAGCATTGCAACAATCATCAACGCGGTAGCGATGGTTATCCTCATCATCTTCGCCATCGAGGGCTTCATTTTGGCCCGCCGCTGCAATAATGCCGTGCGCGCCAAGTTCCCCGGCACCACTGAAGCCGGCTTTAGCCTTGGTTTTTATGCGTATTCTCGCGCCAGCCAGCCGCGCAAGTGGCGCATCCCGCGCCCCCGCGTGGAGCTCGGTGCTGACGTTTAGGGGGACTACTCATGGCCATTCCGCAGCCCGATAAGAAGGCACATACTGCACAGGACGCGCAGCTCGCCCCTTGGGGGCGCCTGACCGACGCCGCGCAATGGCTGGCTGCTTGCCAAGGCGCGGCACCGGCCCATGAGCCGCAGCGCGTGCGCGCCGTAATTTTCGCGGATCAAGAGACCTCGCTTTCGGCCGCTGAGACCGCTGCGCGTCGCGCCGAGGCCGGGCTGAATGTAGTCACCGTGACGGATTATTCCCAGGCCTACAGCCTTGGAACCGCAGCAGCGGATGCGGAAATTGATGCCGGGGCTGACCTACTCATTCCCGGCGGCGAAGAACTCGCCCGAGTACCGGCCGTGGTAATGGCAACGATGACGCAGACGGAGCCGGTAGTGATCGTCGGCAAGCAGCGCAGCGTGGAAGACTGGAAGCGCGAGGTCTGCGCTATCCGGGACGCTATGTTCCGCGCCCGCAACCTCGAAGGCATGGAGCTGGTTGAATCGTGCCAGTCCACGGTGCTAGCAGCTACGGTGGGGTTCATTGCCCGAGCCGCGGAGCGCCGTACGCCCCTGCTTATCGATGCCCCCTTGACCGCCACCGCCGCGCTGCTTGCCGAGCGCGATAATCCCGGTGTGAAAGAGTGGCTCTTCGCCACCACGCTGTCCAGTGCCCCTGCGCATAAGTTGGCACTGGAACAGCTAGGGCTCCACCCCCTGCTTGAGCTGGGAATGGAGCCACAACCTGCGCTCGGCGCCCTCGCGGCGCTGCCAATGCTGCTCACCGGAGTGGAGATCGCCGCGGACGCCTAAGCGGGGACTACTTCACTAGGGTATGGAGCCAACCGTGGGTATCCTCCACTTCGCCGCGCTGGATTCCGGTGAGGCGCTCGCGCAGGGCCATGGTGATCTCACCCGCTTCATTGCCATTGACCTGGAAATCCGCAGAATCTCCCAATACGTGACCCACCGGCGTAATAACCGCGGCAGTGCCACAAGCAAAGGCCTCTGACATCGCGCCGGATTCGGCATCGCGCTGCCACTCTTCGGTAGTAATGCGGCGCTCGGTGACCTTGCAGCCCAAATTCTGCGCTACCTGCAATAGGGATTCGCGGGTAATGCCGGGCAGCAAGGAGCCCGATAGTTCTGGTGTAACAATCTCCGCGCTATCACCAGAGCCATACACAAACATCAGGTTCATTCCGCCCATCTCCTCGATGTAACGGCGCTCGATGGCGTCCAACCAGACCACCTGGTCACAGCCCTTTTCATCTGCCTGGGCCTGCGCCAAGAGTGAGCCTGCGTAGTTGCCCGCAAACTTGGCCGCGCCGGTGCCGCCAGGGGCTGCGCGCACGTAGTCAGTGGACAGCCACACCGAAACCGGCTTGATTCCGCCGCTGAAGTAGGAACCCGCTGGGGAGGCAATAAGCACGTAGCGGTAGGAATTGGCGGGGTGAACGCCCAAGGAGACCTCGGTGGAGATCATAAACGGGCGCAGGTACAGCGCTGCTTCCCCGCCGGCTTCTGGTACCCAGTCCTGATCCACCTCAACCAATTGGCGCAGGGACTCGATAAACTCCTCCTGCGGAAGCTCGGGCATAGCCAGGCGCTCAGCGGAGTTGATTAAGCGCTGCGCATTGTGGTCTGGACGGAAGGTAGCGATAGAACCATCCGGCTGACGGTAGGCCTTGATACCCTCAAAGATCGCCTGGCCATAATGGAATACATTGCTGGCCGGGTCCATGCTCATCGGACCATACGGGCGCACCTGAGCATCGTGCCACCCTTTTTCTTCAGTCCAGTCAATGGTGACCATGTGGTCTGTAAAGTGCTTGCCAAAGCCGGGATTGGCGAGGATATCGCTCAAGTTTTCCGCGGACGTAGGGCTATCAGAACGAGTAATCGTGTAATCAAGCATGCCCACAATCTACCCCTTTATCTATAGCAAGGCAGGAATAAGTTCATCGCCGCGCGGTACAGTGGTGGGAAGATTGATAAGCCTTTCCACAAAGGAGGAGACAATGGCACAGTCCGATCTACCAGCACGCGGCCACTTTCCCCAGGTAAAGCTGGGAAAGAAGGTTCCTAAGAAGGCGGAAGCTCTACTTATCGCCGCTTTCGAGGGCGAAGGCGGCCTAGAACTGCCAGGCACCGATCTGCTTGGGGGCGCGGCGCTGCGCTCCACTTATGAAGCACTGGTGGCCGTAGGGGCCTCTGGCAAGGCCGGTGAGGTCACGCGCGTGCCGGCCCCAGCCAAGGCGGGTGTAGCATCCATCATCGCCGTTGGCTTGGGCGATGCGGAAGAAGTAGACGATGAGACGCTGCGCCGCGCTGCCGGCCAAGCCTCCCGCTCTATCACCAAGGTGGGGGCCGTAGCCACCTCCCTGGGCGATTTTGGAATCAGCCCGGTGGTGGAAGGCCTTATCCTCGGCGGCTATAAGTATTCTGGCCTGCGCTCCGAGTCAGCAGCGGAGACCACCACCTACACCGTGGTGGCGGAGAAGTCCGCTCAACAGGAGTTCGACAGCGCCAAGATTACCGCCGAGTCCGTCCTCATCGCCCGCGACCTAGTCAATACCCCTTCCAACCTGCTCTACCCAGAAACCTACGCCGCGTTCCTGTCTGCCCAAGCGGCAGAAGCCGGCCTTGAGGTGGAGGTCTTGGATGAAAAGGCGCTGGAAAAGCAGGGCTTTGGTGGCATCATGGCCGTCGGCCGTGGATCCGCCCGCCCGCCGCGCTTGGTCCGCTTGAGCTGGAAGCCGAAGAAGGCCAAGCGCCACGTCGCTTTGGTGGGCAAGGGCATTACCTTTGACACCGGCGGAATTTCCCTGAAGCCGGGCGCCAAGATGTGGGACATGATTTCTGACATGGGCGGTTCCGCTGCAATGGCCGCTTCCATCATCGCTGCGGCAAAGCTGAACCTGAAGGTGGGCATCACCGCTACCCTGCCGCTGGCAGAAAACATGCCGGGCAGCGATGCTACCCGCCCGGGCGATGTCATCACCCATTACGGCGGCATTACCTCCGAGGTTCTCAACACTGACGCGGAGGGCCGCCTCGTGCTTGCCGACGCCATTGCGCGCGCCAGCGAGGACAACCCCGATTTCCTCATCGAAACCGCGACCTTGACCGGCGCCCAGATGGTCGCCCTGGGTGAGCGCACCGCCGGCGTGATGGGTTCGGAAGAATTCCGCGATCGCATGGCCGAGATTGGCCGCGAGGTGGGCGAAAAGGCATGGGCCATGCCTTTGCTAGAAGAACACGAGGAATCCGTGAAGTCCGCCAGCGCCGATATCCGCAATATCAACGCCAAGCGTGAGGGTGGCATGGAATACGCCGGCACCTACCTCCAGCACTTCGTGGGCGAGGGAATCGAATGGGCCCATATCGATGTGGCTGGCCCTTCCTTCAACACCACGGGCGCTTATGGATACACCCCGAAGATGGGCACCGGCGTGCCCACCCGCACAGTGGTTGCCGCCCTGCGCGAGATTGCTGAATTAAAGTAGCACCCCAGCAGGCTTAGTGCGTTTAGAATCCTAGAAGTATGAAGCCTGCTTTAATCATCGTTGACGTGCAACATGACTTCTGCCCCGGCGGCGCCTTAGCCACCGAGCGGGGCAATGAGGTCGCTGTAAAAATCGCTTCCCTGCAACAGGATTACGAAACCGTCGTAGCCACGCAGGATTGGCATATCGATCCGGGTTCTCATTTTTCTAAGGACCCGGATTTTGTCGATTCGTGGCCGGTGCACTGCGTGGCCGAGTCCCACGGCGCAGCTATGCATGAGGCCATCGGTCCGGCGCAAGCCTACTTCCGCAAGGGCGAATACACCGCCGCCTATTCTGGATTCGAGGGCGCTGCGAACGGTACCTTGCTCGCTGACTGGTTGCGCGAGCACCACATAGACGCAGTGGATATCGTGGGCATTGCCACCGATCACTGCGTTCACGCCACGGCCGTCGACGCCCTTAAGGAAGGCTTTACTGTCCGCGTACTGCGTGAGTATTGCTCACCGGTAGACGAATCCCGCGGCGAGGCCGCTTTGGAAGAACTCGCCGCAGCGGGAGCCACCATCTGCTAGCCCCGTGCCGTAGGAACGTCGACAACGCTAGCGGCCCTCGAACCGAATGTGGTCCGAGGGCCGCTAGCGTCTCTCTACAAGGTGTTTCCATATATCGGCCAAAGCCGCCCTCTGGAAACGGGAGGGGTTCTCTCTATCTCTCTCGCATGCGCTCTCTCAAACGCATGATTTAAGTATGGGCCATCGATATTGGACACGGGTGACAAGTACCTGAAAGTTTCCTGTTGAAATCTACCGACAACGCTCCCGCCGCCTCCCCTCGGTCGAATGCCTGCCCACTGATATTGCAAACCCCTGCGCTGCGCTAGACGTTTGTTATAGGGTGATTTGCGTCCCCACGGGTGCCCGAGCACGGGCTGAGAGTGCGCTAAAGCTGCGCATAGACCGTTCGAACCTGTTTGGTT
This sequence comes from Corynebacterium sp. MSK122, assembly GCF_030229435.2. Classification (NCBI taxonomy): domain Bacteria; kingdom Bacillati; phylum Actinomycetota; class Actinomycetes; order Mycobacteriales; family Corynebacteriaceae; genus Corynebacterium; species Corynebacterium sp. MSK122. The sequence goes on from NZ_JASPHV020000004.1 coordinate 57,915, forward strand.
AATACCTACGAAGGAAGAGAGGAGCGCTTGCCATGACGGCTGCCCCAGAAAACCACCCTAAACATTCCTATTCCCCCATTCACCACAACGGTTTAGAGGTCCCAGAGACCGAAATCCAACTGGATGATTCCCCACAAGGCCCCAATGAACCCTTCCGCGTCTATCGCACGCGTGGGCCAGAATGCGCACCAGAAGTGGGACTACCGGCCCTGCGCAGCGAGTGGATTAGCGAGCGCGGAGATACCGAAGAATACACCGGCCGCGGCCGCGAGCTGGCCGACGATGGACGTGCCGCCCAGCGCCGCGGGGCGTCTTCCCAAGAGTGGAAGGGCTCTAAGCGCCCGCCGCTTAAGGCTCAGCCTGGGCGCCGCGTAACCCAAATGCACTACGCCCGCCAAGGAATCATTACCCGCGAAATGGAATTCGTAGCACTGCGCGAGCACTGCGATCCGGAATTCGTTCGCGCTGAGGTCGCTCGCGGCCGCGCCATTATCCCTAATAATGTCAACCACCCCGAGTCTGAGCCCATGATCATTGGGCGAAAATTCCTCACCAAGATCAACGCCAATATTGGCAACTCTGCGGTCACCTCCTCGATCGAGGAAGAAGTATCCAAACTGCGCTGGGCCACCCAATGGGGCGCAGACACCGTAATGGACCTTTCCACCGGTGACGATATCCACACCACCCGCGAGTGGATCCTGCGCAATTCTCCGGTTCCCATTGGCACCGTGCCCATCTACCAAGCTTTGGAAAAGGTCAATGGTGTGGCAGAGGATCTGACCTGGGAGATCTTCCGCGATACCGTCATCGAGCAGTGCGAACAGGGTGTGGACTATATGACCATTCACGCCGGCGTGCTCTTGGCCTATGTACCGCTGGCAAGCAATCGCGTGACCGGCATCGTCAGCCGCGGCGGTTCCATCATGGCGGGGTGGTGCCTTGCTCACCACAAGGAGTCTTTCCTCTATGAACACTTTGATGAGCTGTGCGAGATCTTCGCTCAGTACGATGTTGCATTTTCGCTTGGCGACGGCCTACGCCCCGGTAGCCTTGCCGATGCCAACGACGCCGCCCAATTTGCCGAGCTCAAGACCATCGGCGAACTTACCCGCCGTGCCTGGGAATATGACGTCCAAGTAATGGTGGAAGGCCCCGGACACGTGCCGCTCAACATGATTCAAGAAAACAACGAGCTCGAGCAGGATTGGGCCTCAGATGCCCCCTTCTATACCCTCGGCCCGCTAGTTACCGATATCGCCCCTGGCTATGACCACATTACTTCCGCCATCGGTGCCGCCCATATCGCAATGGGCGGTACGGCCATGTTGTGCTATGTCACTCCGAAGGAGCACTTGGGACTGCCCAACCGCGATGATGTAAAAACAGGTGTCATTACCTATAAAATTGCGGCGCATTCCGCGGATGTCGCAAAGGGGCATCCAGCCGCCCGCGCCTGGGACGATGCCATGAGTAAGGCCCGCTTTGAATTCCGCTGGAATGACCAATTTGCGCTCTCCCTCGACCCGGAGACCGCGCAGGCTTATCACGATGAAACGTTGCCTGCGGAACCAGCAAAGACCGCGCACTTTTGTTCCATGTGCGGCCCCAAGTTCTGCTCCATGCGCATTAGCCAAGACATCCGCGAGATGTTCGGTGGGCAAATGGCCGAGCTGGGCATGCCGACGCTGGGCGAACAGGTCCGCGCGGCTGCCCACGGCTCGGCACCAGAGGAGGGCATGCAGGAAAAGTCCGCCGAATTCCGCCGCAACGGATCTCAGGTTTATTTACGCGAGGATGCTGACCTAGCTTAGCTCTCGCCCTGTATCGGGATTTTCGCCGCGTTCAAAGCGAGCGCGGCGCTTCCTTTGTTCTTCTCTCTTTCGCAGGAGGCGGTTACGCTCCATGCGTTCACGCATGCGCTGCGGGTAGCCGGTTTCTTCCACGTCATAAATATCGCAGCTCAATAATTTAGCCACCGCATCGATGCCTTTGGGCCCACCGATGCGGCGGCGAATGAACTCGCCGTTTTCATCAACCACAACAACGGACATCTCATTGACTACTGTTTCCGGTTCTACAAAGGCCTCAACATATACCTTTCCAGCGGCCCATTGTTGCAGATCCTGTGCGTCTTCCGGGCGGATGGTCTCCCCCGGTCCGCGGGGTGGTCGCAGCGACGATCTGGATTTATTGCGGCGGAAGGGGTTGAACATAATTCCTTAGCTTACCCGGAAGGAGGGTAGTTACTAACCCCACATCTGCACGAGGGTGAGCAACACGCTGTAAGATTGTCGGGTAGCGATAGAACACTACCAACTTTCGAGGAGTCTTATAACTCATGGCGAACTCCGTTGAGATGCCCGAGCTGGGCGAATCCGTAACCGAAGGCACCATCACGCAGTGGCTCAAGTCCGTCGGCGACACCGTCGAGGTAGACGAGCCTTTGCTCGAGGTCTCCACCGACAAGGTCGACACTGAAATCCCTTCCCCCGTAGCCGGCACCATTATTGAAATTAAGGCTGACGAGGATGACACCATCGAGGTTGGCGAGGTCATCGCCATCATCGGTGACGAGGATGAGGCAGGCTCCGCATCCAACGACTCCTCCGCTGACAAGGGCGAGGAAGAAGCAGAAGAAGCTAAGGAAGAGCCGAAGGCTGACTCCTCCAACGGCGGCTCCGGTGACGCAGCCGACGTGGAAATGCCAGAACTCGGCGAGTCCGTCACCGAAGGCACCATCACCCAGTGGCTCAAGTCCGTCGGCGACACCGTCGAGGTAGACGAGCCACTGCTCGAGGTCTCCACCGACAAGGTCGACACCGAAATCCCTTCCCCAGTAGCAGGCACCCTGGTAGAAATCCTCGCCGACGAGGACGACACCATCGAGGTCGGCGAAGTCATCGCCCGCATCGGCGACGAAAACGCCACCGCATCCTCCTCCGAGACCAAGCCAGAGCCACAGGAAGAAAAGAAGGAAGAGCCAAAGGAAGACAAGAAGCCAGAACCAAAGGCTGAGGAAAAGAAGGAGTCCACGCAGGATTCCTCCCTGAACACCTCTGCCAAGGTCAACAATGGCGACAACGTTCCTTATGTCACCCCACTGGTACGCAAACTGGCTGAAAAGCACGGCGTAGACCTCAATACCGTTGAGGGCACCGGCGTGGGCGGCCGCATCCGCAAGCAGGACGTGCTCGCCGCTGCTGGCGAGGGCGATGCACCTGCCAAGTCTGGCACACAGTCCGATAACTCCCCTCGCGCTCGTTGGTCCACCAAGTCCGTGGATCCGGCCAAGCAGGAACTCATCGGCACCACCCAAAAGGTCAACCGCATCCGCGAAATCACCGCCGCCAAGATGGTGGAGGCGCTGCAGATTTCCGCGCAGCTGACCCACGTCCAGGAAGTCGACATGACTGCTATCTGGGATATGCGCAAGAAGAACAAGCAGGCGTTCATCGACAAGCACGGTGCCAACCTGTCCTTCCTGCCATTCATCGTGAAGGCTACCGCCGAGGCTCTGGTCTCCCACCCGAACGTCAATGCGTCTTATAACCCAGAGACCAAGGAGATGACCTACCACGCGGACGTCAACATCGCTATCGCTGTTGACACCCCGAAGGGCCTGCTCACCCCGGTTATCCACAAGGCACAGGATATGACCCTGCCGCAGATCGCTCAGCAGATTGCAGAGCTGGCCGATAAGGCCCGCAATAACAAGTTGAAGCCGAACGATCTCACCGGTGCTACCTTCACCGTGACCAACATCGGTTCCGAGGGTGCCATGCTCGATACCCCGATCTTGGTTCCGCCGCAGGCCGGCATCCTGGGCACCGCGGCTATTGAAAAGCGCCCGGTCGTTGTCAACGAGAACGGCCAGGACGCCATCGCCATCCGCCAAATGTGCTACCTGCCATTCACCTACGATCACCAGGTAGTTGACGGTGCGGACGCAGGCCGCTTCATTACCACTATCAAGGACCGCCTGCAGACTGCAGATTTCCAGGCAGACCTCGAAGTCTAAAGGTTCTATCGCCGCTTAAAGCCTCTTAGTCCCACTGCGGGGCTAAGAGGCTTTAGCTATGCCTGGGGTGCCAAGTGGGGGTGACGGATCCAAAATCACCGGACTAATCCATCCCCTTTTATTCGAGGTGTAGAGGGAGCTCTGCCCCTAAGCCCATGGTGAGCGCACTAGGCGCAGCCCTATGCAGTGACGCGCTGCATAAAAGTTTCCAAAGGGGGATCGGTTCACCCATTGTTAAACATATAATTGGGGCGGTTACAGCCACTGTCCCCCTATTAAGGAGTCTCACTGACATGGAATTCATCTCCCGCCACCTAGGGCCGGATTCTGCGGAGCAGGCCACCATGCTTGCGAAGGTAGGCTACGACAGCGTGGACGCGCTGGTCGATGCCGCCATTCCGTCAAAGATCCGCGCCGCAGAACTGCCTCAGCTTCCTGAGGCACTCTCGGAAGATGAGGCGCAGGCTACATTGCGGGAGTACGCCAACAAGAACACCGTGCTGAAGTCCTTCTATGGACAAGGTTTTTCTGACACCCTCACCCCCGCGGTCATCCGCCGCGGTTTATTGGAAGATGCGGGATGGTACACCGCCTATACCCCGTATCAGCCAGAGATCTCCCAGGGTCGTCTTGAAGCGCTGTTGAACTTCCAGACCATGATTGAGTCCCTGACCGGTCTGCCCATCGCGAACGCATCCTTGCTGGATGAGGCCTCCGCCACCGCGGAAGCCGTGGGGCTTATGTCCCGCGCGGTCAAGAAGGGGCGCCGCGTGGTGCTGGATTCTCGCCTGCACCCGCAGGTGCTTACCGTCGCCGCGGAGCGCGCCCGCGCGATTGACCTCGAGGTAGAAATCGTGGACCTGCGCGAAGGCCTCGTGGGCGAGGATCTCATCGGCGCAGTAATCGCCTACACCGGTACCGAAGGCGATACCTTTGACCCCTCCACCATCATCGAGGAGCTACACACCCGCGGCGCACTGGCTACCGTGGCCACCGACCCACTTTCTTTGCTCCTGCTGGAGGCACCTGGCTCGCTGGGCGCCGATATTGTGCTCGGCTCTTCCCAGCGCTTTGGTGTTCCACTCTTCTTCGGCGGCCCGCACGCTGCCTACATGGCGGTCACGGAAAAGCTCAAGCGCCAGATGCCTGGCCGCATCGTGGGCGTGTCCAAGGACGCGGATGGTCGCCCCGCTTACCGCCTAGCACTACAGACCCGCGAGCAGCACATTCGCCGCGAACGCGCTACCTCCAATATCTGCACTGCACAGGCACTGCTGGCCAACGTCGCCTCTATGTACGCCGTCTACCATGGTCCGCAAGGTCTCAAGGCCATTGCCCAGCGCGTCCACGCGCTCGCTTCCTCCTTTGCACAATCCGTCAAGGATGCTGGACAGCAACTAGTCTCGGAGGACTTCTTCGATACCGTTACTGTCTCCGGCGTAGACGCCGCCACCATCAAGGCTGACCTCCAAGAAGAGGGCTACCTCGTGCGTACCATCGGCGAGGATAAGGTATCGGTGTCCTTTGGTGAGTCGGCGACCAAGGGGGACGTCGCCAAGCTCGCCCAAGCCTTCGGCGCCGATGCTGCTGAGGCCGACTTTGCCCTGCCGGAGAACCTGCAGCGCGGCGAAGAGCCGCTCCAACACGAGATCTTCAACCGCATCCACTCCGAGACCCAGATGCTGCGCTACCTGCGCAAGCTAGCAGATAAGGACTTGGCGCTCGACCGGACCATGATCCCGCTGGGTTCCTGCACCATGAAGCTCAATCCCACCGCCGCCATGGAACCTATCTCCTGGCCGGAGTTTGCAGGCATTCACCCCTACGCACCAGAGGAAACAACCGCCGGTTGGCGCGCACTGGTAGAAGAGATTGAGGGGTGGCTGGCCGAGGTCACCGGCTACGCCAAGGTCTCCATCCAGCCCAACGCCGGCTCCCAGGGCGAGCTGGCGGGTCTTTTGGCCATCCGCCGCTACCACGTAGCCAATGGCGATAACGAGCGCGATGTTGTGCTCATCCCAGCCTCCGCGCACGGTACCAATGCGGCTTCGGCAACGCTGGCTAACCTGCGCGTTGTAGTGGTGAAGACCGCCGAGGACGGCTCTATCGACCTGGCGGATTTGGATGACAAGATTGCCAAGCACGGCGACCACATCGCCGGCATCATGGTGACCTACCCGTCCACCCACGGTGTCTTTGATCCGGAGGTCCGCGACGTATGCGATAAGGTCCACGCAGTGGGCGGCCAAGTCTATATCGACGGTGCCAATATGAACGCGCTGACCGGCTGGGCCCGCCCAGGCCAGTTCGGCGGCGATGTTTCCCACCTCAACCTGCACAAGACCTTTACCATTCCGCATGGCGGTGGCGGCCCGGGCGTGGGTCCGGTCGCAGTGGCCGAGCACCTCATCCCCTTCCTGCCCACCAATGCCGCGGATCCGCAGCTGGATGCCACCACCGCTACCCCAGTAGGTCAGGGCGTGCCAATTACCAATACCAAGTACGGCTCGGCGGGTGTGCTGCCGATTTCCTGGGCGTACCTCGCCATGACCGGTGCGCAGGGCCTGGCTCAAGCCTCCGCCCACGCCATTTTGGGCGCGAACTACCTGGCCAAGTCCTTGGAAGATTCCTTCCCTGTGCTCTACACCGGCAACGCTGGCTTGGTGGCACACGAGTGCATCCTGGATCTGCGCGCGCTTACTGACGCCTCCGGGGTCACCGCAGCCGACGTAGCCAAGCGCCTCGTGGACTTTGGTTTCCACGCCCCCACCCTTGCCTTCCCGGTGGCCGGAACCCTTATGGTCGAGCCCACCGAGTCTGAAGACTTGGGCGAGCTGGACCGCTTCATTGAGGCAATGCGCACCATTCGCGCCGAGATTCAAGAGATCATCGACGGCGAGGTTTCCTACGAGGGCTCCGTTATCCACCACGCACCATTTACCGCGGAGTCCATCGGCTCCGATACGTGGGAGTTCGCCTTCAGCCGCGAAAAGGCCGCGTGGCCCGTGAAATCCCTGCGCCACAGCTACAAGTACTTCCCGCCGGTGCGCCGCATCGACGAGGCCTACGGCGACCGCAACCTAGTATGCAGCTGCCCACCACCAGAAGCTTTCGACATCGACGATTCTGAGGAGTAACCATGACCGAACTACTTACCTCCCCGCTTCATGCCGAGCACGAGAAGCTCGGCGCCACTTTCACGGCCTTCGGCCCGTGGAACATGCCCTTGAAGTACCAGAACGAGCTGGATGAGCACCGCGCGGTGCGCAGCACCGCTGGCCTCTTTGATCTGTCCCACATGGGCGAAATCTGGGTCAACGGCGCCGACGCCGACAAGTTCTTGTCCTATGCTTTCATCTCCAACTTTGAGCCACTCAAGGTGGGCAAGGCCAAGTACTCCATGATTGCCGCTGAAGACGGCGGCATCATCGATGACCTGATTACCTACCGCTTTGAAGAGGACAAATTCCTCGTCGTGCCGAATGCCGGGAATGCCGATACCGTGTGGGACGAACTCAATAAGCGCGCTGAGGGATTCGATGTTTCCCTGAAGAACGAGTCCCGCGACGTCGCCATGATCGCCGTCCAGGGCCCTAAGGCCGCAGAAATCCTCGTGCCGCTAGTAGAAGACAATAAGCAGGACGAGGTATATAACCTCGGCTACTACGCTGCCACCATGGGCAAGGTAGCGCGCACCTTCGCCATTATCGCGCGTACCGGCTACACCGGTGAGGATGGCTTCGAGCTCATCGTGTATAACTCCGATGCCCCGCAGCTGTGGGAAGAACTGCTCAAGGCCGGCGCGGAATACGACCTCAAGCCGTGCGGCCTTGCCGCCCGCGATTCCCTGCGCCTCGAGGCCGGCATGCCGCTCTATGGCAACGAGCTCTCTCGCGATATCACCCCGGTAGAAGCGGGCATGGCGCGTGCCTTTGCCAAGAAGGAGGCCGATTTCGTCGGCGCCGAGGTCATCCGCCAGCGCGCCGCCGAAGGCCCACAGGTGGCGATCACCGGCCTCACCTCCACGCAGCGCCGCGCCGCGCGCGCCGGAGCCGAAGTATTCGTGGGAGACAAAAAGGTCGGAACCGTCACCTCCGGCCAGCCTTCCCCCACCCTGGGGCACCCAGTGGCTATCGCGCTGCTGGAAACCAGCGCCGAACTCGAGCCCGGCGCCGAAGTCGAAGTAGAGATCCGCGGCAAGCGCTATCCTTTTGAAGTAACCACGTTGCCGTTCTACAAGCGCGACAAGTAAACATCTTCTCAACCAGCCCGAAAGGACTACATCACCATGGCTACCCTTCCACAAGATTTCTCCTACTCCGAAGACCACGAGTGGGTCAACGCCACCGCTGACGCCGTCGCAGGCGCTACCGTGCGCATCGGCATTACCTCCGTCGCTGCCGATCGCCTGGGCGAGGTTGTCTTTGCCGAGCTACCGGAGGTGGGCGATACCGTCACCGCCGGCGAGTCCTGCGGCGAGGTCGAGTCCACCAAGTCCGTCTCTGACCTCTACTCCCCTGTCACCGGCACCGTCAAGGCCGTTAACGAGGCCGTGCACGATGACTACGCGGTCATCAACAACGACCCGTTTGGTGAGGGCTGGCTCTTCGAGGTCGAGGTAGATGAACCCGGCGAGCTCATGGATGCCGCCGCCTACGCATCCGCTAACGGCCTGGACTAATTCGGCCCCACGCGGGAGGGTGTGCCACGCGCATCCTCCCGCTTTGCTTTGCCCACCGCACCAGAGGAAACTTTGAGGCTATGACTGCACCACGCGATCCCTTCTTCCCCGCCGAGCGCTCCATCCGCGCCTCCGATAAGCCACTAGAGGTTCGTTTCTTGGGCCGGATGGACTACCAAGAGGCGTGGGATTACCAGGCCGAGATAGCAGCCGCCCGCGCCAAAGGCGAGCAAGGCGACGTGGTGCTGGTAGTCGAGCACCCGAACGTCTATACCGCCGGCAAGCGCACCCAGCCCGAGGATATGCCGGATAATGGCCTGCCCGTTATCACCGTGGACCGCGGCGGGCGCATCACCTGGCATGGCGAGGGCCAGCTGGTCATCTACCCCATTATCAAACTGGCCGAGCCTGTCGACGTCGTCGACTATGTCCGCCGCTTAGAGGAAGCCACCATCCAGACTGTGCGACAGATGGGAGTTACCACCGCTGGGCGCATCGATGGCCGCTCGGGTGTCTGGGTCCCTTCCACCACCCAGGCCAAGGATCCGGCTGCCCCGAAGCGCGACCGCAAGATTGCCGCCCTGGGCATCCGCATTACCCGCGGGGTGACCATGCACGGCTTGGCGCTCAATTGCTGCAATACGTTGGACTATTACGACCACATTGTGGCCTGCGGCATCGACGACGCCGACGTGACCACCCTGTCCTTAGAACTGGGCCACCAGGTCAGTCTCGAAGACGCCACCCAGCCGCTGTTGCAAGCGCTGGACGACGCCCTTTCGGGCCGCCTCATCGTTGCCGACCACACCTTCGGCTCAGCCCCGGATCCCACGAAGCTGGCCAATGAAAGGGCACGGGAGAGGCGTCGGCAAGCGCGGCACTAGCCCTCGTTCGGGGCTGGCGCGGAATAGGATGTGACCGCGGCGACTTATACCTAGAAGAGCTATTAGCCATCACCACCATCAACCGATAAAGTGAGTTTTTGTGACTGTAAAGCCTGAAGGACGCAAGATGCTCCGCATTGAAAAGAAGAATGCGGAGTCACCCATCGAACAAAAGCCACGCTGGATTCGCAACCAGGTCCGCACTGGTCCGGGCTACGAGGACATGAAGTCCCGCGTGGCCGGCGCATCCCTGCACACCGTGTGCCAAGAGGCAGGCTGCCCGAATATCCACGAGTGTTGGGAATCCCGCGAGGCTACGTTCCTTATCGGTGGCGATAAATGCACCCGCCGCTGCGACTTCTGCGATATTGCCACCGGCAAGCCGGAAGAACTCGACCGCGACGAGCCGCGCCGCGTGGCCGAAAACATCCAGGAGATGGACCTTAACTACACCACCATTACCGGCGTTACCCGCGACGATCTTCCGGATGAGGGCGCATGGCTCTACGCCGAGGTGGTGCGCAAGATTCACGAGCTTAACCCGCATACCGGCGTGGAAAACCTCACCCCGGATTTCTCCGGCAAGCCGGACCTTTTGGAAGAGGTCTTTGAGGCCAAGCCGGAGGTCTTCGCCCATAACCTGGAAACCGTGCCGCGCATCTTTAAACGCATCCGCCCGGCCTTCCGCTACGAGCGCTCCCTGGACGTTATCCGCCAGGCCCACGACTATGGCCTGATTACCAAGTCCAACCTGATCCTCGGCATGGGCGAGACCGAGGATGAGGTCGAGGAAGCATTGCGTGACCTGCGCTCTGCCGGCTGCGATATCATCACCATCACCCAGTACCTGCGCCCCGGCCCGCGCTTCCACCCGATTGAGCGCTGGGTGCGCCCAGAGGAATTCGTCGCCCACTCCAAGCTGGCCAAGGAGCTCGGCTTCGGCGGCGTCATGTCCGGCCCTCTGGTGCGCTCGTCCTACCGCGCCGGCCGTCTCTACGTGCAGGCCATGGAAAAGCGCGGCTTCGAGCTGCCGGAAAACCTCAAGCACCTGGCCGAGACCTCCCAGGGTGCCACCGCCCAAGAGGCCTCCACCTTGCTGGAGAAGTACGGCCCCTCGGAAGAGACTCCTGTGACCACCCGCATGGCCAAGACCCCGGCTAATGCGAATTCGGCGGCGGCTACCATCCGCTAAACCGAACGTTTTCATAACGGCCTGCGCTTTTCGCGTGGGCCGTTTTAACATTTATGCCCGTTGACCTTTAAAGTAGGAGCCATGGCGAAAGATGACAAGGCAGCACTAAAGGCTGCAAAGAAGCAAGAACGCGCGGCCAAGCGCCAGCAGCGTAAGCAAACCTGGTCCCAGATGTGGCAAGCATTCAATATGCAGCGCAAGCAGGATAAGGCGCTTATCCCCATCATGCTGGGTGCCTTCCTGGGCATGGGATTGCTCTTCTTCCTCATTGGCCTGCTTTTTAGCGGCCAGTGGTTCATGCTCATCCTCGGCTTGGGCATCGGCGCCCTGCTCGCCATGTTCCTCTTTACCCGCCGCCTTGAGCGCGATATGTACAAGCGCGTGGAAGACCAGCCGGGCGCTGCCGGCTGGGCGCTAGAGCAGCAGCTGCGCAATACCGTGGGCATCGTGTGGTCCGTAAAGACCGGTGTGGCCGCCACCCGCCAGCAGGATCTTATCCACCGCGTCATCGGCAACGCCGGCGTCATCTTCGTTTGCGAGGGCAATAAGAACCGCGTACGCCCCACCTTGAACCAGCTTAAGAAGCGTGTAGACAAGATCGCCGGCGGCGTTCCCATCTACGAGATCTTCGTGGGCAACGGCGAGGACGAGGTTCCCGTATCCAAGCTGCGCAATAAGGTCATGAAGCTGCCGCGCAACTTCAATAAGAACGAAACCTACGACAACATCCGCCGCATCGAGGCCATGGATTCCATGCCGGGTACCACCCCGGGCATGCCTAAGGGCCCTATGCCCCACCAGGCGCAGAACATGGCCGGCATGAACCGCCGCATGCGCCGTGCCCAGCAGCGCAAGAAGAATAAATAAGCGCCTAAAGCTAATCCCTGCTACACCGTCTACGGCGTAGCAGGGATTTTCTTATGCCCTTGAAAGCAGGCTGTTTAGGAGCGGATAACGATGGTGCCGGTGGCGCGGTCGTGCATGCCGCGTCCATCCGCATCAACCATGGCCGCTGGGAACAGCACACCGGTGAGCACTGTGCGCAACGCCGCGCGCCATAGGCCCACGTGGGCACCGGGGACATCGAGACGCGCCACGCCCATCCCCAGCAGCAGCATGCCGGGGGTGCGGGCAAAGAGCCAACCACACACAATGCCCATGATGACCCACAGGGCGTAGCCCAAGAAAGCCACACCGCCGAATTCCGTGGTGAACATGTGGATCAGGTTGGCAATGAGCATGCACACGATCCAGTCAATCGCCACGGCGCCGGCGCGGCGGCCAACGGGGGCCAGTGATCCCGGCCCGGACTCCGGAAGGCCGAGCTTTTCGCCCGGCCAACGGCCGGGGCCTTCCATGTCATCGTATTCGCCCGGAATATTCGGCCCGTCGAGCCACGTACGCTTATCTGCCATGCTCACCAATCTAGCGGGCACAAAGTGAGATGTGAAACGAGGGGAATCACGATGCCAACGGTCGGAACCTAGTAGGCTATAGAGAGACAATTCACCGGTCAACAACGAGGAGACAAACGTGTCTTTCGAGACAGTGCAGGACATCGTCCAATTTATTAAGGACGAGGACGTAAAGTTCGTCGATATCCGCTTTACGGACGTCCCAGGCACCGAGCACCACTTTTCCATCCCAGCAGATGAGTTCACCGTAGAAGATGCCGAAAATGGCCTTGCCTTCGACGGCTCCTCAATCCGCGGATTCACCACCATTGATGAGTCCGATATGACCCTGCTGCCGGATCCAGCCACCGCGCATATCGATCCGTTCCGCACGTCCAAGACCCTGAACATCAAATTCTTCGTCCACGACCCATTTACCTTTGAGCCTTTCTCCCGCGACCCGCGCAACATCGCGCGCAAGGCGGAAGAGTACCTGCAGTCCACCGGCATTGCCGATACCTGCAACTTTGGCGCTGAGGCCGAGTTCTACCTCTTTGACTCCGTGCGCTACGCCACCGATGCCCAGCACGGTTTTTATGAGGTGGACTCCGATGAGGGTTGGTGGAACCGCGATAGCGAAACCAACTTCGACGGCACCCCGAATACTGGCTACAAGACCCGCATGAAGGGTGGCTACTTCCCCACCGCTCCGTATGACAAGCACGGTGAGGTGCGCGATGCCATGGTAGAGAACCTGCAAAAGGTTGGCTTCCAAATCGAGCGCTTCCACCACGAGGTCGGCGCCGGCCAGAATGAGATCAACTACCGCTTCAACTCCATGTTGCACGCGGGCGATGACATTCAGACTTTCAAATACGTGATTAAGCAGACTGCGGCACAGTGGGGCAAGACCGCAACTTTCATGCCCAAGCCGCTGGCCGGCGATAATGGTTCCGGTATGCACGCCCACATGTCCCTGTGGAAGGACGGCAAGCCTCTCTTCCACGACGAGGCTGGCTACGCAGGCCTTTCCGATATCGCCCGCTACTACATCGGCGGCATCCTCCACCACGCCGGTGCCGTTCTCGCGTTCACCAACCCGACGCTGAACTCCTACCACCGCCTGGTGCCGGGCTTCGAGGCCCCGATTAACCTGGTGTACTCCCAGCGCAACCGCTCGGCCGCTATCCGTATCCCGATTACCGGTTCCAACCCGAAGGCCAAGCGCATCGAGTTCCGCGCACCGGATCCATCCGGCAACCCGTACTTGGGCTTTGCCGCCATGATGATGGCCGGCATCGACGGCGTAAAGAACCGCATTGAGCCGCATGCTCCAGTTGATAAGGACCTCTACGAGCTGCCGCCCGCAGAGGCTGAGTCCATCCCACAGGCACCGACCTCCCTCGAGGCTTCCCTCAAGGCCCTGCAGGAGGACATGGACTTCCTCACCGAAGGCGATGTCTTCACCGAGGATCTCATCGAGACCTACATCAACTACAAGTACGAGAACGAGATCAACCCGGTTCGCCTGCGTCCTACCCCGCAGGAATTTGAGATGTACTACGACTGCTAAAGCAGCGTTTGCCGACGCCCCCTCTCGCCACCAGCTTTGCGCCATCCTAGGCCCCAAATTGCTGAGTGGCCTTTGGGGGCTTTGCAGATCCTCTGTGCACTTTGGATTCAGAGGTTGTACAACCACTATTGACAAGCGCCCTTGATTATTAGCGGTGGCCACTCCTCGTTAATTGACTACCGCAGCGTTTTCCAAATTCGCGGCCCGAGAACAAAAGTTTGCGCAAATGATTACTAAAATTGCGCATTTTGAGCTATACTTTAGTCAATCGATACCCCCTCCAAGCTTCCCATAGGAACAGCTCAATATGAGAGGGGGGCTTTGCTATGCTGAAGCAATGAACCGCAGGAAGAAGTTCCTAAGCATTCAAGAGCAAGTAAGTTTAATTCAGCACCGCGGGTTAATCCTTCCTTCCGAAAAATCTGCTAAAGAGTTCCTTGAGCGCCAAAATTATTACCGCTTTTCGGGCTACATGCGGTACTTCCAAGAAGACATAGCCGGGGACGAAGCCAGATTCTTCCTTGGCACCCAATGGGATGAAATAGTTAACATCTACCGGTTGGACATCGAACTTCGTTCTCTCCTTCTCCGCGGGCTCCAAGAAGCAGAGCTTGCGGCCAGGACGGCCTTTGCTCTCAGCGAAGGTGAAATCCATTCTCCTTATGAGAAGTATCTTCAGCCCACTGCTTACCGGCGCCCACCAAATCCGACTATGAGGCCCACACACGATCTAATTATCAGTGAGCTCAAGCGGTCTAAGGAACCATACCTCCACAAATACCAAAAGGACTCAGGATCCGACACTGAAAGGTGGGTTTACGATGTTCCAATCTGGGTAGCAGTCGAGGCACTGTCCTTTGGTACGTTGTCGAAAGCAATAAGCTTCCGAAACGACAACAACCAAGTTTACGCAAAGACTTGTTCCATTCTTGGCGTAAAGAAACAATATTTAGCGCGCCAATTGCGCTCTTTTACATTCGTGAGAAATAAGTGTGCTCACTCAGCTCGGTTATGGAACAGTTTCGTTTTGGACCAACCTGCAGTATCCAATGCTACGAAACGACGTGCTGAGAAGGTTTTAGGTCAAAATTATGGCGAGAACTCACTACTGGCAGTAATTGTAGCCCTTGATAATTTTCTCTTTCTTACGAAATCATGGGTTGGATTCTTGGATGAGTATTTAGAGCTCATCAAACAAACTCCGGCTTTCTACCAAGGTATAGCGAATCCTCATCATTCATAGCCTCCTTGGTTTATGAACGCACAACGGCACCCCAGTTTTTTGCGACCCCAGACACACATTCACGTGGGATTGACCCCCGCCCCTATATGCACGCTTAGCGAGAGTTCTCACCAGCAAAAACGACAGCAAAATTCTGATAACCCGATCGAAAGAAATTAACATATGGGTGTGACAGATAGATTCCGCCAACTCCCAGCCCCTGGCCCCGCGTGGGGAGGCAGCCTCATGGGCACCTCCATCGTTTCGCGCCTGCTCGTGGAAGAAGGCATGATGATCCTGGCCGGCATTTTTGCCGCCATCGCGTGCGTCATCTTTGTCGTTCTCACCGCGGGCTTCTTGCGCTACCGCCACCCTAGCTTTGAGCGCACCACTATGGCGGAGTGGTCGATGTTTTTCATCGGAATCTTGGCGCTCGGCGCTGCGCTTTCCGGTCTGACGGATATCCCTACATTCCGTCTAGTGGGCTTTTGGATCGGTGGCCCAGTTACGGTTATCACGTGGGCTATTCAGCTCACGCGCTTTGATGGCGAACCGAAGTTCACTTGGGGCCTGCCGCTGGTCGGCCCTATGATTTCAGCTTCCGTTTCCGGTTGGCTGGCTAATGATTACGGCCCGCTCTACCACGTGATGGGTACGGTATTTTTCTTCATGTCCCTGGTGACGGCGGTGCCCACCTTCGCCCGCGTGTACTGGGCCGCATGGCACGGCAAGGTGGATTTCACCGGCGCGAAATCAGCCACCGCATGGGTCCCGCTAGGTGTAGTGGGCCAGTCCACGACGGCAATGCAGATTCTCTTCCCCGGCCCGGTGTCCATCTATTACGGCGTTACGGCGCTTATTATCGCCATTCCGCTGTCCATCTACGCGATGTTTACGTTCTATCCCAATGTGGCACGGTGGGTTCCGTACTCGCCGGCGTGGTGGTCCTGCACATTCCCGCCAGGCACCGTAAGCATGGGCGGCCACCAGCTGGCATTGGTCAATGGCTCCGAGCT
The DNA here is from genome assembly GCF_030229435.2 of Corynebacterium sp. MSK122. Taxonomy (NCBI): domain Bacteria; kingdom Bacillati; phylum Actinomycetota; class Actinomycetes; order Mycobacteriales; family Corynebacteriaceae; genus Corynebacterium; species Corynebacterium sp. MSK122. Next base: position 73,898 of record NZ_JASPHV020000004.1, read on the forward strand.
TATCGACGCCATTGCGCTCACCATTCCCGTCCTCCTCACCGCCCACTGGGCGCTGTGTTCCACCCGCTTCCTCAGCTGGGTGTGGGAGGGAAAGAAGGAAACCGGCCCTGAAGAACCACTCATTAAGACGGGTCCAGAAAGGTAGCAAGGAGGCGCAGCCACTATGCAAGACGCTAGCTTTGAACGAGGCAAACGCCGCACACGCCGCCGCACGCGTGAAGCGCGACCGCGGCGCGAGCACTGGAGCAGGGAATACGCAATCTATGCGGAAGATTCCTGGGGCATAGATGACTTGGGCCCCGAAGGCGGCGAGAATTCCGTGCGCGCCTATTCCGGTGGCCGCGCAGATGGCAATCGTCGCCGGCGCCGCTGATGCAAAATAGCTCCCCTATCACCTTCATCGCTTGGGATCGCGCCAACCTGACTGCGGTGAGAGACGTACTCGCCGGCCTGCGGCGAGACGGCATATTCCTGCGCCGCGGCCACCTGCTCTTGGAGACGTCGTGGCTTGGCTCAGGCGCGCGGGACTTCTACGCCACGGCCTGGCGCTGGAGCGCGCAAGACTGCCTGCTCTTTTATGACCTAGCCCGGCGCGGAAACCTCTTAATTCCTATCAGCGATACCGTGATTTCCTGCGGCGACAAAGACGGCATTGCCGATGCGCGCGCTGGCATTGCACAAGAGCTCATCGCTGCCGAAAATCCACAGCAATTGTGCGGGCTGCTTGCCGACGCCGCAGAAGACTAGCCCTACAGTCCCGGTTGCTCGCTGCGCTTCATCCAGCCCATGCGCGGGGCAAAACCGCGGGGATGTTTCATCTGCGCTACGGCGTCGGCAATCATGAGGCGGTGGCGGCGCGAAACGCTTTCGGGAAGCTTCGCCACGGAGAACCACCCAGCCTCGGTATTTTCTTCATCGCTGATGACCGGCTCTGCGCCATCCGCTACTGATACGCGCAGCGCCGTTCCCATAAAGGTGCACTCATCACCGTTGGGGTAGGTCACAGGGCCGGACTGCCCCACGCCCAAAAGGGCTTCCACCTTGGCGTCAAGCCCCACTTCCTCTTTGACTTCTCGCAGCGCGGTGGTGGTGATCTCCTCGCCTGGCTCGCAGATTCCTTCCACCGGGGTCCACGTACCGTTATCGGAACGCTTTACTAGGAGCACGGAGGGGACTTCCCAGAGCGCGGCGTCTGCCGGAACATCACGGATGATGATGGCGCTGCAGGCCGGCACAAAGATCTGCTCGTGGTCAATCTTTTCGCGCAGCTGAATAATAAAATCTGGAGTCGGCATGCCACCTAGCGTAGACCAGTGCGGCGCACTTAGGCCACGGGTCCCAAAACCTCTTTAGCTAGAAGCTGAATATCGGTGGCCAACGTGAAAGACAGCTCCATGTCCGTCGGCGTGGTTTGGCAGGTGTGGCCTTCTTCGAGGCGCTGCGTCGTTCCCGAGACCACGCCCACAATGGTTTGTTTTCCTTCTACTTCGCCGTACACCGGACCACCGGAGTCACCATTGGTGCTGCATACGCGCGCCCTAGCCGCGAGCGAATCCCGCTGGAGTCCCTCCGAGTTCAGCTGCGCCATCTCTGCATCTTGGGAAAGCGTGCCGCACGTCTCATCGGTCACGCGGCCAAGCTTGCACACCTGATGTGGCAGGTGAGCCAGGGAGGTGGCGACGCTATTGTCTACCGCCCCGGGGACATAGTACTCAGCGCTGCCGGTGATCTCGATAAAGGCCACATCGAGGTCGTGGCTGTCTTCGGAATAGAAATCAGAGTAGATGACCTCGCCGATAGGTTCGGCGGGGTAGCTAAAGTTGCCGTCGGCGGTTCCGGCCCAGACCTTATCGCCGGGTTTGCCGCAATGGGAAGCGGTGACGGCGATCGTGCGGGCGTCGGCAAGCGTAAATGACCATGCCGCGGTACACGACTGGTAGTTGAAATAGGCGCCCGGCCGCGGTTCATCGCCGGAGAGGTCCAAGGCGGTGCCCGGCGCGAGCGGTGCCGTGGCCGGGGAATAGGACTCATTGGGAATGAGGTTTTTATAAGACAGGGCGGCGAAACTTGGTTCTTCCCCACCCCGTACCGGGCTGCAGGCCGCAAGGAACGCGGCCGTGCACGCTACAAAGACGCTAGTTGCTCTCCGCGTCCGCATCCCCGGCGTTGTCCTTATTATCTTCTTCCGCATCCATCTCCGCCTGGGCTTTGAGATCGCGGATGAACTTTTCCGGATCAAACTCGGTGTAGTGTTCCGGGCCGGCAAAATTTTCTAGGGCCATGGCCTAAACCTCCGTTTTCTGAATCGACGTGGTGATGTAATCCTTTACCGCCGCGGCATCATTAGGCAAGTCCTTGACGTGCCGCTCAGTATCGAGGATGCTGGCAAAGCGCTCGGGCGGCTCAGGGGCAGAGCCAATGGCCTCCTTGATGGTCTCGGCAAACTTCACCGGCAGCGCGGTCTCCAGACACACGATGGGCGTTTTTACACCCTCGCGCTGTGCGCCGCGAGCCACCTTGATGCCGTCGGCCGTGTGCGGATCCGGCAGGTAATCAAAGCGCTCGTGTACGTCCTTAATTGTGGCTAGGCGGTCCGCGTGGGTGGAGGAACCAGACATGAAACCATAGTCCTCGCGGGCAGCGGCAATCTTGTCGTGGTCGAGGCTAAAACCGCCCTCTTTCACCTTGGTGCCGAAAAGATCCGAGGTCTCGGCTGCATCGCGGCCGAGCAAGTCGAACGCAAAGCGCTCAAAATTCGAGGCGCGCGAGATATCCATGGACGGCGAAGAGGTAGCCATGGTCTCTGCGGCTGGGCGCGGCCGGTAGTTTCCGGTACGGAAGAACTCATCCAGCACATCATTCTCATTGGTAGCCACGATAAGACGATCAATGGGAAGGCCCATCTGGCGAGCGATGTGGCCGGCACAAATATCGCCAAAGTTACCGGTAGGCACGCTAAAGGAAACCTTCTGATCGGCGCTTTTGGTGACCTTGAGCCAGCAGGAAATGTAGTAAACCACCTGGGCTATCAACCGTGCCCAGTTAATGGAATTGACCGCGCCAATGCGATAGGCGGCCTTAAAATCAGCATCTCCCGATACCGCCTTGACCACATCCTGGCAATCATCGAATACGCCATCGAGGGCGATGTTGAAGATATTCGGGTCATCCAATCCAAACATCTGTGCCTGCTGGAAGGCCGTCATCCGGCCGGCCGGGGTGAGCATAAAGACGCGAATGCCGCGGCGCCCGCGCATCGCATACTCTGCAGAGGACCCTGTATCGCCTGAGGTGGCTCCCAAAATATTGAGGGTCTCGCCGCGGCGGGCGAGCTCGTATTCAAAGAGCTCCCCCAAAAGCTGCATGGCCATGTCCTTAAAAGCCGCGGTAGGTCCCTCAGATAGATGACCGATGAAAAGGCCCTCGCCTAGCTCCGTTACGGGCACAATCTCAGGATCGGCGAACTTGGGGCTAGTGTAGGCGCGCACGGCGATGGCCTCGAGGTCTTGCGCCGGAATATCGTCAATGAAAAGCTTAAGTACCTCGGCCGCAAGCGCCGCGTAGCCTTTGTCTGCTAGGAGCCTGCGCCATGAATTTAAAGCGCCGGAATCTAGCTGTGGGTAGCTCTCAGGCAGGTATAAACCGCCATCGGGGGCAAGCCCGCCGAGGAGAATATCGGTAAAAGATGCGGGCTGACGGGCGGTATCGCGGGTCGAAATGTACTTCACACAAAAGAATCTTAGTAGTTAAGGCGTAAGGTATCAGCCATGTCGCAGCCGAATCCTAGAGAAGTCATTACCACTCAGGCTTTAAGCATTTGGGTAGCCGCCATGGCGGTCTACCTCGTAGCGATTACCGGCCGTACCTCTTTTGGTGTGGCCGGTTTAGATGCCATTGAGCGCTTCGATGTCGATGCCGGCCGCATCGCGGTTTTTACCTCCGTGCAGCTAGGTGTATATGCCCTAGCCCAAATCCCCACCGGCATCTTGATCGATAAGTTCGGCCCGCGCTTACTCCTCGTGGTCGGCGCCGTCATTATGGGCATTGGCCAGGTCGTCCTGGGCTTTACCACCAGCTATGGCGTAGCCATTGCCGCGCGCGTGCTCATCGGCGCGGGCGATGCCACGGCATTTCTCTCCGTGATGCGCATCCTGCCCTACTGGTTCCCACTACACCGCACGCCGATGTTTACTCAGGTGACGTCATCGCTAGGACAAATGGGCCAGTTCATTTCCGCGGTGCCCTTCCTGTGGTTGCTGGGTGCGGCCGGATGGACCGCCGCCTTCGTTACCCTTGGCGCGGTAGGAATCTTGGTAGCCATCGCCGCTATCGTGGCGGTAGCAGACTCACCAGAGAAGTTGGGGATTATTCCCACGGAGAAGGAACCACCCAACTCGCAGGCCACCAGCATCCCGGCCCGTTTGAAGAAGGTCTTCCGCTCCCCAGTGGCCTGGCAGGCCTACTTCATCCACTACATCGGAATGCTCCCACTCATCGTCTTTGTCATGCTCTGGGGCATGCCCATGATGACCCAAGGCATGGAGATGTCCAAGGCCAAGTCCAGCCTGGTACTTACCTTGCTGGCGGTATTCTTGGTCGTCGTCGGCCCCTTGCACGGCAAAATTTCATCTCGCGCACAGCATGTTCGACCGTGGCTTAGCCTCGGATTTGTGGCTGTTCACGTGCTGACTTGGCTCGTATTCTTTGCCTTTGGAACTGACAGCGGGCTGCCGGCAATCTTGGTGGTGTCCTTTATTACCGCGCTGTGCACACCGACGGCCAATTACGGCTTCGATATTGTGCGAGAACGCATGGACCGCTCTGTGGTAGCCACGGCTACGGGCTTGGGAAATATGGGTGGTTTTACCTCTGGCATGTTGGGCGCGCAGCTCTTCGGCATGGTGTTGGACCACTCCTCCGATGCCCCCAATTATTCTATGCCGGATTTCACTGCCGCCGCGGCTGCGGTGCTAGCCGTCTGGGTAGTAGGCATGATTGGTGTGGTCATCACCCACTTCCTTCGCCGTCGCGCGGGCGAAGACGGGCCTTCTGTCACCATCGTGGAGGTTTCCTAGAAACCGTCGGTTGATTACTCCGGGTTGAGGATAAAGCGAACGGTACCCTCAGGGTCCGCCAAAAGCTCCCGGGTCGCCGCCACGGCTTCCGCCTCGTCGAAGGCGATGCGTTCAAAGCCGGTATCGTTGAGCTCCACAATGTCCGCACCAGGGCAGGCCAGAAGAATCGGCGAGTGCGTGGCAATAATGACCTGTGCGCCGCGGTCAACTGCTTGGGTAATTTCCCCTACGAGGGCCAGTTGCCGGATAACGGACAGCCCAGATTCTGGCTCATCAAGGATGTAGACGCCTTGGCCATTGATGTGCTCATAGAGCAGGTCAAAGACGGATTGCCCGTGCGATCGGCGGGACAAATCCACGTTCTGAGAAAGAGTCGAACGTCCGCCCCGTTCGGCCGCTGAATCCCCACGCTCAATCAAGTACTCGTGCTTTTCAGCGCGCAGGAAATAGGCGCGGTGGATTACTTCCTCAGTATCACAGCGGATGGGGCTGCGAGGAACGATTTCATCTGGGTCACCCATGCGGCCGCCCGAGGGAGAACAACCCAAGTCACTAGCTAGGCCCGCGAGCAAGCTAGATTTGCCAATGCCATTTTCACCTACGAAAACAGTTACTGGACTCCGCAGCTTGAAGCTGCCCAAATCAGCTAAATAGTCGAAGACAGGCAGCTCAGCGCGGTAGTCATCAGGCTTGAATTTCAGGCTTAGGGCATCAACCAGCATGGGCCCTAGGTTAATTCAGTTCATCGAGTACGCGCAGCGCGTCTTCTTGCGCTGCCGCCGCGCCAAAGTTTTTCAGGTGGTCACCCAAGTCGCCAGACGGAACCGATTGGGCGATGGTATCGGCCGGCACGGTATTAACGGCATAGGCCACCCCTATCCCGCCGGTGATAGGTATGGCGATAGCGGCAAGCACTCCCACCGCGGTCGACAGTGTGGTCTTGAAAGACATAGTCTCCTCCAGAAGCTTCGGTACCGAGCACCTTGCCCGTTACCGATTTGTGATGTTTTAGCTTAGGGAGAATCGCTGCCAAGGCCATGCCGCCTAGCTGCGGGTTGCCTGAATTTTCGCGCCCAGTTCGCGAGGAAATAAAGGGCTAGTTTGCCGGGTAACTTTCAGCCACGATGCCATCGCTGGCCGGCATCACAAGTCCCTGCTCAAAGGCTACGAGGACTGCCTCTTCATCGGATTCGCTGATGTCTCCGGCCTCCACCGCGCTGCTGAGCTCACGCTCAAGGTAGACGCGCACATCGGACTTGCCGTTTTCCGTCTGGGTAATACCCCGCGGGACGGAATTGAGCGGAATGCCCAGCGCCTTAGCCAGGGAGGTCACGCGGTTAGCGTCAGTGGAATCATCGCCTTTGATAGCACCGTTGACCTGGGCGGGCATGTCTTCCTGGACCACGCCGCCAGCCACGGCCTCGCCCACCGTCATCGTCCCCTTCGGCGGCTTATCGCGATTGGTGGCCCACACCCCTACAGCAATGGCCACGATGACGGCAACAGCTACAAAGGTCCACAGGTAGATGAGCTTATGTCGATGCACTCCGCTGATTTTAGCCATGGTAACCAGCGCCACCGCCGAAGGAACCGTAGTCATTGCCGTGGGGGTTCTCGCCGCGATCATTGAGGGCATCAATGATGGAGCGGATGGTGGCCTCCCCTATGCGGTCGGCTCGCCCCCACGAGCGAGGCGCCTGCCGGGAGCTATCGGGCGATGGTTCCTGACGCGGCGGCACTGGCTTTTCCTCCCGCGGTGTGGAGACCTCGATGGTCAATGTGGTGCCCTCAAGGTGGAGGGCGTCGCCGTCGCGCACGCCCGCGGCACGCGCTGCGGAAAGCAGCGCGGATAACTCGCCCACCGTGGCGGTGTCCACATCGAGTTGCAATTTGAAAGACATAACCAGCCAGTCCTTTCTTATTCTCCTCCCACTTTAGAGTCGAAAGTGCAAAAAGTAAGGCCATAATGCGCACTTCGAGGACTTTCAAGGCCAACTCTACGAATGCTCGAAGGATTCCTCCTCGCCCCAAAAGACCTCATCCACAACCTTTCGGGCATGGCGGGTAAGTTTCAGATAGCTCTCTAGAAACTCTTGGTTCTCCTCCGGCGGCCAGCCGGCGGCACCGGCTACCTGGGCCAGCTGCGGGCCGGGCCCGGGCAACTGGTCCACGCGCTTGCCGCGCACAAGCACCAGGGCGTTGCGGGCGTCGGTAGCCATAAGCCAGGCTTCGCGCAGGTCCGAGGCCTGCTCGGCAGAGAGGATTGCGTTTTCCTCCAAGGCGTCAAGCACGCGCAGTGTGGACGGATCGTGCAGCTGGGGATACTCGTGAGCATGCATCATGGTCAGGAGCTGTACGGTCCATTCGATATCTGAGAGCGCACCGCGCCCCAGCTTGGTATGAGTATTGCGGTCCGCGCCGCGCGGGAGGCGCTCATTGTCCACGCGCGCCTTCATGCGCCGGATATCGCGAATGGTCGAGGCGCTCGCGCCGCCTTCTGGGTAGCGGAAGCTATCGACCATGGACATAAAACGCTCGCCTACTTCCTTATCGCCAGCCACGAAGGCCGCGCGCAACAAAGCCTGTAGCTCCCAAGACTCGCCCCACTCGCGGTAGTAACGCTCATAGGAGGAGATGGTGCGTGCCACCGCACCGGAGCGGCCCTCTGGGCGCAGGCCCAGGTCGACGTCCAGTGGTGGGTCGCCCGAAGGCTTAGACAGGCGGCGCCGAAGCTTATCGACGATCCCGATGGCCCACTTCACGGCCTCCCCTTCCGCACCAGAGTCATCGGCCGGTTCGCTAGGTTCTGCTACGACGAGCACATCCGCATCTGAGCCAAATCCCAGCTCCATGCCTCCCAAGCGGCCCATGCCAATGACGGCAATGCGCGCTGGTGGCTCTGCGTCCTCGTTGGCCAGGCGCCACGCGCGCACCTCGGCGCGAAGTGCAGCCTCAAGGACGGCATCCCAAATGGTGGATAGCTCGTAACACACCTGTTTGACCGGCATGAAGCCCAGCAAATCCGCACTGGCGATGCGGGCCAGCTCCACTCGGCGCAACGAGCGCGCCACCGCCACCGCTTTATCCGGGTCGGCGTGGCGCTTGCTGGAATTGACCAGCGCCTTGGAAACCTGTTCGGGCTTGGTTTCTAGCAGTTTGGGGCCAGTGGCGCCGTCGGAGAGCTGCTTGACCGAATCTGGGGCGCTAATAATCAGATCAGAGGTAAACGGCGAGGTACCTAGAATGTGCATAAGCCGCTGGCCCACAATTCCTTCATCGCGCAGCATGCGCAAGAACCACGACCTATCGTTCGCGGCCTCCGAGAGCTTGCGATAGTTCAACAGGCCCATATCGGGGTCTGCGGTATCAGCCAGCCATTCCATCAAGGTTGGCAGCAAAATCGCCTGGATGCGTGCCTTGCGCGAGGTTCCCGCCGCCAAGGAGGTCAGGTGCTCGAATGCGCGGTCGGGGTGGTTATAGCCCAACGCGGCCAGCTGCAGCTTGGCGGCCTCCGGCGAAAGCTTGAGCTCATCGGCGGACATGGTGACCACGGAATTGAGCAGCGGCCGGTAAAACAGGCGCGAGTGCAGCTCGGAGATCCGCAGGCGGATCCGGCGCAGGTGCGACAGCATGCGCTCGGCCGCCGACTTGGTGCCCTGCGGATAAAAGCCGGCGATGCGCGCCAGCCACTTCATCCCCTCTTCGTCGTCCTTTTCCGGCAGCGTGTGCGTGCGGCGGAAGCGCTCTAATTGCAGACGATGCTCAAGCAAGCGCAGGAACTCATAGGCTTCAATGAGCTGGGTGCCATCCTCGCGGCCGACGTACCCCGCTGAAATCAGCGCCTCCAGCGCCTCCACCGTGGAAAGTGCGCGCAGCGTCTCATCGGAGCGCCCGTGGACCAATTGCAAGAGCTGAACAGCAAATTCGATATCGCGCAGACCGCCCACGCCTAGCTTCAGCTCGCGATGTTTAAGGTCATCAGGAACATTGGCCAGCACGCGGCGGCGCATGGCCTGTACGTCCTCCACGAAGGACTCGCGCTGCGACGCCGTCCACACCATCGGGCGGATCTGGTCCAAATAGTCTTGGCCTAGCGGGAGGTAGCCCGTCATAGCGCGTGCTTTAAGGAGCGCCTGGAATTCCCACGTCTCCGCCCACCGTTTGTAGTAGGCCACGTGGGATTCCAAAGTGCGCACCAATGCGCCCGACTTTCCCTCGGGGCGCAGGTTCGCATCCACCTCGAAAAAGGTGGTGGATCCAATGCGATTAAACTCCGCCGCTAGCCGCGTGGCCCTAGGGGTTGCCTCGCTGCCGACGAAGATGACGTCCACATCAGAGATATAGTTCAGCTCGCCTGCGCCACACTTGCCCATCGCTATGACTGCCAGCTGTGCATCCAAGGGTTCATCGCCGTAGATGGTGCGCACGGCGCAGGCAAGGGAGGCGGTTAAGGCGGCGTCGGCAAGCGCGGTGGTCAGCGCCGTAATCTGGCGGAATCCTACCTCCGGCTGCTGCCTGGTCTGGCCCTTGCGGGAATGGAAGGTGCCCGCCACATCGCAGGCGGCAATGCGCATCATCAAAGTGCGGTAGGTCGTGCGCAGCGCCTGCTTATGCTCCCCCTCGCCGGCGCGGTAAGTGCCCGCCGCGCTCAAGTCCTCGCACGCCGGATCAGGCCGGTCCACGTCGTGAGCAAAGTCCGCAGGCTGGGCATCGACGGCACCAAGCAGGTTTTGCAGCATCTCTTCGGGCTGCGGAAGGGGTTTTTCTAATTCTCGCCACAGTTCAGGGTGCGCCGCGAGATGATCGCCAAAGGCGGTCGACGCCCCCAGTAGTGCGAAGAGGCGCACGCGCAAAGTTTCATTGGACCGCACGGCATCATCTAGCTCTGGGGCTTGTTCATAGATGCGGATCAGATTATTGAGAGCCAGGTCTGGGTCACCCACGGCAGCGAGGGTCCACAACAGATCCGCTGATTCCGGATTCTTCCACCCCAGCTGCTCAATATCTTGCGCAGCATGCGGGCGGGTAAGACCTAGTGTGGCCGGTGAAGGCACAGCAGCAGGACGCATTTTTCTCCTAGAAGTCCAGGTTATTGCGCAGCTCAAAGGTGGTGATTTGGCTCTGATAGTGGTGCCACTCATCCCACTTGGAGCGCAGGAAGAACTCAAAGACGTGCTCGCCCAAGACTTCTGCCATGAACTCGGATTTTTCAAATTCTCGCAAGGCCTGATCCAAGCTGGTGGGTAGATCCTTATAGCCCATTGCCCGGCGCTCGCGGCGGGTGAGCTGGTGGACATCGTCCTCGGCCGGATCATCAAGCTCGTAGCCCTCGCGGATGCCTCGCAGGCCTGCTGCCAATAGCACCGCATACCCCAGGTAGGGGTTCATCGAGGCATCAATGGAGCGGATTTCTACCCGGCGCGATTCTTCCTTGGTAAGCCGGTAGGTGGGAACGCGGACCAACGCGGAGCGATTCGATACTCCCCAGGTGGCTGCGCCCGGCGCCTCGTTGCCGAACATCAGACGCTTATAAGAATTGGTCCACTGGTTCACAATCGCGGACATCTCCGTGGAGTGCTCCAAGATACCGGCGATGAACTGGCGGCCGGTCTGGGACAAAGAGAATTCATCATCCGGATCGTGGAAAGCATTGGATTGGCCTTCAAAAAGGCTCAAGTGGGTGTGCATGCCAGAGCCCGGCAAATGTTCGAAGGGCTTAGGCATGAAGGTGGCGCGTACCTTGGAATTGGTGGCCACCTGCTTGATCACGTGCCGGAAGGTCATGATGTTATCGGCCATGGTGAGCACGTCCGCATGGCGCAGATCAATTTCTTGCTGGCCTGGCGCGGTTTCGTGGTGGCTAAACTCCGTGGCAATTCCCAGCGATTCCAGCGCTAACATTGCCTTCCTGCGGAAAAGCGGGGCGGTATCGTGCGTTGCTTGATCAAAGTAACCGCCGTTGTCCGTGGGCACCAAGTCTGTAAGTTCGCGGCCGCGCTCGAAAAGATAAAACTCGATTTCTGGCGAGGCCATGCAGGTAAATCCATCGTTGGCGGCCTCTGTGACCTGGCGGCGCAGGATATGGCGCGGGTCCACCATGGAGGGCTGGCCATCTGGCTGGGCGATATCGCAAAACATGCGGGCCGATTGCAGGTCCGGCTCATCCATATCAAAGGGCAAAATTTGGAAGGTGGAGGGATCCGGCAGGGCGATGGTGTCAGACTCAGATATACGGGAGAACCCTTCCACGGAAGAACCATCGAAGCCAACACCTTCTTCAAAGGCCGATTCCAGCTCGGACGGGCTCATGACCACGGATTTGAGGGCACCCAAAATATCCGTAAACCACAGGCGGATAAAGCGGATATCGCGTTCCTCAACGGTTCGTAGGACAAATTCGTGTTGGCTATTCATGCCTTAGACTTTACCGGCTTACCTCCGAGGGATGTACAGTTCATGCGACAGTTTTTCCAGGGAGAAAAGCGCAGGTCGCAAGAGTATCTAGGGGGTATCTAGAGGGGGCCTTTCCGCCAGGAGCAAGCTTCAGCGCATGCTTTGCTAAGTGGGCAAGCGAACACACGTACACCTCTTAAAGGACGAATCTTTATGGCCACCCACTACGATGACCTTTCTGCTCACGTAATCGAACGCCTCATCACCGCCGCACAACAAGGCTGGGCGCCGGCGGACTTAGAACACGTCTTAGGCCCACACGCCTATCCCATTATCTACCGTGCTAGCCCTCATGTGCCGGCACGGATTACCTCCCCTGCCTTACGCAAGGCTTGGCTACAAATGGCACCGCCGGAAGAAAATTTCATTCCGCGCGATAAGCTGCGCGCCATTATTAAAGAGCTAATTCATCTGCCTAGGTTACGCGATACTGAACTTTTGGCCTCTGGCGAATCCTTGCGAGAAGACGGACTTAGCGATAAACAACGCAAAATTCGTGCAAAGGTCCTAGGCCTTCTACGCAAGGCTGAGTCCACCAGTTTTGAAGACGAGGCCGAGGTTCTTATTTCTAAAGCGCAGTCCCTGCAACAGAAGTATCGCATCGAGGATCTGCTTACATCCGAGCTCCCTGATCTCATTTCTCATCGCGTGCACATTCACCCGCCCTACATCAAGCACCAGGCTTCCCTGCTCAGCACCATCTCCGACGCCAATGGATGCACCACGCTCCTCATCCATGACAAAGGTCTAGCCTGTGTGATTGGCGCTCCTGCCGATGCCGCCCATTGCGCCGACCTTTTTGCCTCCCTCAACCGCCAATGCGACTGGTTTATGCGTAACGGCGATGGAGCGGAAATCGCCCGCGCTACTAATTCCACTGCCGCTTATCGCCGCAGCTTCCGTCTGTCTTATGCAGCCCGCATCGGTGAATTGCTCACCCAAGCCAATGAGGACGGAATTGCTGAAAACCTGCGTGAGTCTCAGTATTGCTCACACCATGCAGAGACTGTAGCCACCCAAACCCTTCCCGCATTGCAAGCACGCACCGATCACGCCATCGATACCCGCAACCGTCTCTTCCCCAATCTCTCAGAGATGTCACTATCAATGAACAGTCTGCACGGCATCAACGATGGCATTGCCGCTGCCGATAAATCTCACTTAGGAGGAGACGCCTCAGGGCTCGGTTCAGTTCCAGAAATTACACGGTAATTTCCCTGTTCAATACGCATCTCCGCCCCCGTTCCCTGCTAGCGAACGGGGGCGAAAATTGGCACCACAACGAGGTCATTACAGGTAAGATCACCGATGAGATTGATTAGGTCTAGAAAGTAGAAGGTACGTGAATGTCTACACAGTCTTTTCTCGAAGTTGAAGCGAAATTCTCCGTAGCCGAGTCCACTCAGCTCCCTGAACTGACCCGCCTTGAGGGAGTTGACCACGTTGCGGACACGCGCCACCACGCACTATCCGCCATCTACTACGACACTGAAGACCTCCGCCTCACCCACGCAAAGATCACCCTCCGCCGCCGCACCGGTGGCAATGATGATGGCTGGCATATCAAGATTCCTAGCGAGGCTGGCCGCACTGAAATCCACGCCGAACTGGGAGAACCTGTAGATGGCCGCTACGAAGTACCTGAGGGGCTTCTCCACCAGGTCCGCTCAATTGTCCGCCACAATGAGCTCGCCCCAATTGCTCAGGTAGACAACAAGCGTACCGAGATGGTCCTAGCGGATACCGATAATAAGCCGGTAGCAGAATTCTGCGATGACCACGTCACCGCCTTTTCCTTCCTTCCTGGTGGCCAGGAGCAGTCGTGGCGCGAGTGGGAAGTAGAGCTCGCGGGTGAGTTACCTGGTACCGAGGAAGGAACGCAGTTCATTCGCCGTGCTACCTCTCTTCTCATCGGTGCCGGCGCTCGCGTATCTTCTTCCCCATCCAAGCTGAAATCGGCCTTGGGTGATTCTTATGCCAACGCCCCGCTTCCCCCGGCCTTGGTAACGCCGGACGTGGACTCGGACTCCCCTGCCGCCGCCGTGATCACCGCGCTGCAAGCTAACCGCGACAAGCTGGTTGATTATGATCCACGTGTGCGCCGCGATGAGTGGGATTCGGTGCATCAGATGCGTGTAGCTACCCGCGAGCTGCGCAGCCACCTTCAGACCTTTCACGGCATTGTGGTCGGCCCAGAAATCGAAAAAATTGAAGCCGAGCTCAAGGAGCTCGCCGGCATCTTGGGCGTTGCTCGCGATGCGGAAGTTGTGGAAGAGCGCTGGCAGAAGCTGTTGGAGTCCGAAGATTCTGACACCTTGGATGACTCCACCCGCGAGCACATTGCACAAGATATGGGCGCCGCCTACCGCCGTGCGCACCGTCGCGTTATCGCAGCCCTTGATTCCGAGCGTTACCTAGAGCTGTTGGAGTCCCTTGACCGGCTGCTCGCAGACCCGCCAACGGCCGATAAGCAGCAGGAGTCCGTTCCGGCAGCAAGCGAGGCGGAGGAGACGGAGGAGCAGTCCTCTGCGGAAGAGGACGCCGCTACCCCTACCGAATCCAGCGAGGACAGCGCGCCTGCTGCGGAGAAGTCCGAGCACAAGCCGGAGAAAAAGAAGTCCAAGGACAAGTCCGCCGACATGGATACCGTAATGGCGCAGCACCTTGAAAAGGCCTATAAAAAGCTGGTTAAGCGCCATAAGAAGGCCGTGGAGAACTGGGATAACCAGGAATTGTCCCTGCACGAGCGCGAGGATTATTTCCACGATATGCGCAAGGCAGCAAAGAAGCTGCGCTATGCAGCTGAAGCAGCTGGTTCTGCCACCAACCTCAAGACCAAGCGCCTCTACAAGGCCTGCAAGCAGATGCAGTCGGTGCTCGGTGACTTCCAGGATTCGGTGACTTCGCGCGATAAGCTGCTCGAGCTGGCAGAGTCCGCTCGCCGTCGTGGGGAGAATACCTTTGGCTACGGCCTGCTTTACCAGCGCGAGCGAACCATTGGTCTCAAGGCTCTTGACGATTACGCCGAGTCTTTCAAGGACATCAAGGCGGCGTTTAAGCCGCTGCGTAAGAAACTAAAGTAGCCGCGCTTCCCAGACAGTTACTGGGAAACACGGCGTAGAAAAAGATGGCTGGAGGTTATTTACTTCCAGTCATCCTCTTTGTCTGCGGCATCTGCCGCATCATTGCGGGCTTGGGCGATTTCGATGGCATTTTCTGCCTCTTCGCGGGTGTCATACGGGCCCATCCGATTTTCCCAGCCAGAAGTTTTGCCTTGGCTGACTTCCTTAGTGGCGGGATCAAAGAACCACTTCTGGTCTGCATCGCTCATGAAACTATCCTCTCAGTCGTTGCATCAGCGGCACCGGCTAAGTGCTGCCGCTGATATGGCTTGTGCCCACACTACCTACGCTGTCTCACCGATGCCCGCTAGAATGTGGGGCAGCACAATTCTTTTATACGAATCCATGTCGTACTCCCCGCCACCGCGCACATAAGTGGCGGGCGTTCGTTGCTTTAAACGCACCACCGCGTGTGTGGGGCAATGAAGACTACTGGTCCCAGAACCTGGAAAAGGAGCTTTAGCACCCATGCCACTGTGGTCAACGCCTGCAGAGCCTGTAGCCGAGCGCGCCGCCCAAGCACATACTGAACTCACGGGCAGCGCTCCAACGCATACCGCCAGCGCACCGGCAACGTGGTCCCTTATTGGTGAACATATTGACCACTTCGGCGGCATTGTTGCCATGTGTGTGGGAAAGTTGCGCGCTGCAGCGGCGGTAGGCCCGCGCACCGACGGCGTGGTGGCCGTACATTTCCACCCATCTCAGGGCGAGACTGCTCATGACTCGATTAGCCTGCAAGCGCTCGCAGAGCTGGCAACAGCGCAACAACCCACCACGGATGCAGAGGGACAGCCAATCATTCCACCGGCACCGGAAGGAGGTCTGGCCGCTCGCGTGGGTGGCATCGTCCACACGATGATTAACCGCCAGTTGCTCTCTCGTGAGACAGCCGGCGCGGATATCACCATCGCCTCCGATATTCCGGAAGGTGCGGGTTTGGGTGCAGATGCCGCCGCGGATGTCGCGGTAGCGCTGGCCCTCATGGGGGCCGATGCGGACCTGGATGCGCCGCTAAGGGCCCGGGTGGCGGATGTATGCACCCAGGCCGTTACTACCTTTGGTGCGCGGCCGCCTTTGCGTGCCCGCCACAGCGCAGCCCTGCGCAGCACGGGTGAGGGCGTATGCATCATGGATTACGCCGATGGTTCTGTCACCCACGCCCCGCACCTTGTAGGTCGCGAGATAGCTGCCTTCGCAGTGGCGGTGCCGGAAGATTTTTCCGCGCAGGAGGAAAAGGCTATCGCCGATATCCGCCAGCGCCAGCGCTTTATTGATGATGCCTGCCATTCCTTTGGCACCGATTCGCTGCGCTTGCTTCCAGACGCCCAACAGCGCGTCCTTGATTGGCTCAAAGCCGTCCACAAGGTCTACGGCGAGGAGGGCCGCCCGAGTATCAGCGCCGCCACGGAGTGGATGGCCTTTTATGAGGAAGAAACTGAGCGCGTAGAAAAGTTCACTCGCTTCCTGCGCTCGCACCGCGGCGCGGAGCTCTTCCCTATCCTGTTACAGTCGCAGTCTTCCTTGGCCAATATCTACGGCTTGGATTCGGCGGAAAAGCTCGCCGAGCTGGTCACGGTCCGCGGCGCCGTAGCGGGTCGCTCGGCGCATGCCGGCACCTCGAACGCGGTCATCGCTTATGTGCCGGCGAAAAGCGCGCACAACTTTGCGGCCGACTTGGCGGAAGACGGCCTGCTCATAGTCGAGTTGCAGCCAGGCGAGGCCGCGCGCGGCGAAAGCTAGTAGCCTCTCCGGCTAATCAGCAGGCCACGCAAAGAGCACCTCGCGCGAATCGGTATCTGCTGTCACCAGCGAGACGGTGGTTTCGCTGCCGGTTTCTGGCGCGCCTACAGATTGGGCGAAGACGGGTGGCTCCGGGACAAAAATCCGAGCTTTGTCCCGCTTCGAATCGCCGCTGACAATGGTGGCCGGGAAATTGGTGCCGAGCCAAGGGTGCAGCACGGTAGCCTCGGTGAGGTTAAGGCAGGCCTTATCCACCTGGGAGGCAAGCTGCGAAGTAGAGCGCATTGCGCCAATGACGTCCTTGGCGCGCTCCCCCACCCAGCCGGGAACCTCGTAGTCGCCGCATAGGGCTAGGCAGACCTCAGTGGCGAACCTATCGGACAGGCGCCGCAGCGGCGCGGTCACGTGTGCATAATAGCCGCCTATCCCGGCATGCACCTGCGCCTCCTGTTCTCCTAGCCACGCATAATCGGCGCCCCGCAAAAGGCTTTGGGCCTCACGCATAACAGCCATACCCCGCGGGGAATCGGCGTCGACGGTGAGGAGGAATTGGGGAATGGGGGCGTCGCCAAGCGCAAAGCCTAGGGCCTGCACCTCGGCGCGAAATTGACGCTCGTGCTCCGGCTCGGCCGCGGGCAGGGTGCGCAAGAAGCCCACGCCAGCTTCCTGCATGAGGCGCCCAGCGCACATGCCAGCAAGCAAAGACATCTCCGAGTTAAAGTCCATGACCTCATAGCGCGGCTCGATGATGAGCTCAAAGGTGCCGTCAGCATTTTCCACGACGCGCTGGGAGGGCAGGCGCAAGGAAATGGCCGCACGGCGCAGGGAGGATTCCTGGCGCAGCCTGCCGACCACCGGCAGCAAAGCAATAGATGGGTGGAGCTTGCCGGCCGCGAGGTCCGCATGCGCGCCTTCATAATCCAGGCGGGCCTGGGAGTAAATCAGCGCGCGCTCGACGTGGAAAGACTCCACCTCACCGGCGTCATCTAAATCAAAGGTCCACAGCACGGCTGGTTTATCGGTTTTAGGCAACAGTGAGGCACGGTCCTCCGAAAGCTCGGGCGGGTGCAGGCGCGCGGGTTCATCGGGAAGATAGATGGTCTGGCCGCGGCGGAAAGATTCGCGCTCCAGCTCGCTGCCGGGCTCAATGAAAGCAGCAACGTCCGCGATGGCATAGTAGACGCGGTATCCGCCCTCGCGTTCTTCGATGTAAACCGCCTGATCCAAGTCCATGGAGCCGGCGGGATCCAGGGTCACGAAGGGAATTTCGCGGGCGTCGCGGCGCGAGTCGGCGTATCGGTCCTGCGCGCGGGCGGCCTGGGCGGTGACCTCGGCCGGAAAATCGGTGGCTACCGAAAATTCTGTGGCAATGGCGCGGAAATCAAGCGGGGCGGCATAGAGCTTCATGCCCACCACCATAAACGTAGTAGGGCGAATGAGTCGGCCTATAAGCCGGATTCTGTCTAATCGCGGCACTCCCTGGGAAGCACCGCGCGGTGAACATCCATCTAGACCAACCGTTGCCAGTTGGTTCCAGCAGCTACCTTCAGGCTCGAGCGAGCAGCCTTAAAACGCCTGATCGGGCCCCGCAACGTGGCGGGGCCGTGATGCCTTGCTCCCGGTGGGGTTTACCCAGCCACCGCCATCACTGACGGTGCTGGTGCGCTCTTAACGCACCGTTTCACCCTTACCTTGCTGCTCCAACTTGGGCCGAAGCTCAAGCGGAGGCACAAGGCGGTCTACTTTCTGTTGCACTTGCCCGCGGGTTTCCCCGGGTTGCCGTTAGCAACCACCGTGCTCTGTGGAGTCCGGACTTTCCTCGGCGCCCACGCGGCAGCACGTGGCTACCCGTTTGAAGCGACGCGATCACCCGGCCGGCTCATTCGCGTTCCTTATTCTAGCGCAGGCCTGCCAGGTGGCCCACATCGTTAAATCCGTGCACCATAGAGCCGCCTTCCCAGAACTCCACCTGGGAAATGGCCGCCAGGTCTAAGAAGAGATGACCAAAGGTGGCTGGGCCGGCATCGAGCGCCTGGCGGATGAAGGACTTAATTGGGTTGACGTGGCTAACCACCAACACGGCCTTGCCTGCGAAGCGCTCTTGGAGCTCCTTGCGGGTGGTGCGCACGCGGCGGTTGACCGCTTGCAGCGATTCGCCGCCCGGACAGGCGACGCTCGCGTCATGCAGCCATGCCTCGTGGAGTTCCGGATCGCGCTGGTGGGCCTCGGCTGCGGTCTTGCCTTCCCACGCACCGAAGTCCACCTCGATGAGGCCTTCGACGGTTTCTACCGCGATATCGCGGCCATTGGCTACGGCCGCTGCAGTTTCCTGGCAGCGACGCAGGGGCGAGCAGACGATGGCATCAAAGTAGGTGCCGACAAGCGCTTGGGCAGCAGCAAGCGCCTGCTTTTGTCCGAGCTCCGTAAGGCCCGGATTGGCGCGGCCGGAGTACTGCTTGGCGGCCGACATCTCCGTCTGCCCGTGGCGAAGCAAGATAAAGCGAGTGGTAGGTCCGCGATCCCCCAGCCAATCGGTGGGGTGCGGCGCGGTGGTGTCCTGCTCCGCGGCTGGGGCTGACTCGGAGTCTTCTTCGTTAGCAACAATGCCTTCTGGGTGCCCGGCGGCCGCGGCATCCATGGCGTCATTAGACAGGGCGTCTGCCACCTTGTTTTTGGCGCGCGGTACCCAGTCCAGGCTGAAAGAAGAAAAGCCGTTGATGTATTCGCGAGCGCACAGGGCCAGCTTCTGCATATCAGGGTGCTTGATCTTCCAGCGGCCGTTGATCTGCTCCACCACCAACTTGGAATCCATGTGGAATTCCACCTCGGTAGCGCCCAGCTCGGTGGCGGCTTCAAGGCCGCGCAGCAGGCCGTTGTACTCAGCGACGTTATTGGTGGACTTGGTTCCTACCACGTAGACAATTTCGCGCAGGATGCGCTGACCGCTGCTGTCATAGATAACGGTGCCGGAACCGGCTACTCCGGGGTTGCCGCGGGAGCCGCCATCGGCGTAAATGATGACTTTCATTAGACCAGGCGCACCAGGTAGGAGCCGCAATCGCCGCACTGCGGCAGCTCATCGGCCGGGGCATTGCGCACAGCGTTTTGCTCGGCCGGCGGCAAGACGATGAAGCAACCGCCGCAGGCGCGGTTGGCCTTGAACTGGGCAGCGCCTACGCCATTTTCCTCGCGCTGGGTATCGTACTCGCTGAGCACTCCGGCGGGCAGTTGATCGCGCAGCTCGCCGATGCGCACGGCCGGATCTTCTTGATTGGCGGCCGCTTCCTTAGCCGCCTCGGCCGCACGGCGCAGCTTTTCCAGCTTGCGCTCGGAATCGGAAACGCGCGCGCCGTGGACATCCAGGTTGGAACGCAGCGCGTGCACCTCGTTATGCGCCTCCTGCAGCTCGCTCATGAGATCTGCGATGCGGGACTTGGCAGCGTAGAGGTCGTGCTCCAGATCCTTGCGGGTTTCTGGGTCCACTGCGGCGCCGAGCTGGCGCTTATCATCGCGCTCGCGCTGGCGCAGCTTGCGCTCATCGGCCTGGATGCGCAGGATTTCGGTCTCCATGTCATCGACGGCCATCTGCGCAGAACCGGAGGCATCCAGCAGCCGCTTGTGCTCCTCCTTAGCCTTGTCATACTCGGCTTGTTCCGGGATTTCCTTCTTTGCGCCATGGCCCTGCGAGCGTTCCAGGTTGGCCAGCTCCAGCAGTACCGGCTGTAGTTCTTGCGATAGTTTCACTTATGACTCCTTTGGGTGCGCAGAGATAGTCCACGGGTCGGTGCGCAGGCTAATAATTTCCGTATCCAGTTCTAAAGCATTCTCTACGATATCGCGCGCTTGGGCCGTCCACGGAAATTCGCTGGCCCAGTGGGCGGTATCGATGACGGCCGGGCCGCCGGCGCGCAGATGCTCATCCACCGGGTGGTGGCGCAGATCCGAGGTAACATACACGTCCACGCCTAGCTTCGCGGCCGCGGAGAGGAAAGAATCTCCCGAACCGGAAGACACGGCCACGGTGCGCACCTTCTGATCTGGATCGCCGGCGGCGCGGATACCCCAGGCGGTCTCCGGCAGGGCATTAGCCACGTGCTGGGTGAACTCACGCAGGGTCATCTCCTGCGGTAATTCTCCCACACGCCCCAGGCCGAGCGCCTCATCCAGGTCCTGGTGGCCGGCGGTTTCCGTGATGTCATAGGCCGGCACCTCATAAGGGTGGGCGGTATGCAGAGCCTGCAGCAAAGAGGAGCGAAGTGCGGCTGGGGCGACGAACTCGACACGGAGTTCCTCGCCGCGGTGCAGCGCGCCGATCTCGCCTTCGGTCGGGTCAGCTCCCTCCTCGGGCTGGAATTGGCCCGTGCCCGCGATATCGAAGGAGCAGTGGGAGTAAGAGCCGATGTGGCCCGCGCCGGCGTCGAAAAGCGCCTGCTTTACCTCCTCGGCCGCGGCGACCGGCACGTGCACGCCCCACTTATCCACGCCCTGGGGCTCCGGCACGATGGGCCGGCCGGGGTTGATGCCTACCAGCTCCGCGAGCTTGTCGTTGACGCCCGGCCGCGCCTTATCCGCGTTGGTGTGGGCCGCAAAGAGCGCAACACCATTGCTGACCAACGTGTGCACTACCTTGCCCTTGGGCGTATCGACCGCCACAGACTCCACCCCGCGCAGCAACAACGGGTGGTGAACCACGAGCATGTCCGCGCCGAGCTCCACCGCGCGCTCGGCCACCGCTTGGGTGCAGTCCAAAGCGAAAGCCACCCGCTTTACCTCTGCGGCCGGATCCCCGCAGATAAGCCCCACGGCATCCCACTTTTCCGCCAGGTGCGGCGGGTAGGCCTCATCGAGTACGCGGCGGACATCGCCCACGCTCACAGCGGACATGGAGGTGCTCCTTTATGCTCGTTTCATGGAATAGTTACTACTGCTATATCCTATCTTCCGCACCACAGTACTATTCGCGCGAAGGGGTTTTCCGCATGTCCGAGACCGATACCCGCTCCGGCCTCTACCTCGTTTTTGTTTGCACCGGAAATATCTGCCGCTCCCCCATGGCAGAAATCATCGTGCGCGATGAAATGGAAAAGGACATGCTAGACCTCGTCGCCACCGTAGATTCCTGCGGCCTCGGCGGCTGGCATGTGGGCCAGGGCGCGGACGAACGCGCAGTTGCCGAACTGCGCCGCGGCGGCCACGATGGCGGTTCCCACCGCGCGTCCAAGCTAGGGGCAGAGCATATGGATGCTGATCTCTTCATTGCTATGGACAAGGGCCACCGCGACGCCCTTATTGAGCGCGGCATCGACCCGGACAAGATCCGCTTGATGCGCAGCTTCGATCCCAACTCCCCGGAGGACGCGGACGTGGCAGACCCCTATTATGGTTCCGCAGCGGATTTTGAAACCACGCGCAAGAATATCGAGGCCGCCGTGCCTGGCCTGCTGGATTGGATTCGCGCTAACCGCGACTAAACTAGGCCCCATGCTAAAGACGTTCCTTAAGCCGGGTTGGGTTCTACTGCTGCTGTTCGTGGTGGCTTTTTCCTACCTTGCTTTTACTGTCCTCGCCCCATGGCAGCTGGGCAAGGATGATGACATTGTGGAACGCAACGAGCTCATCACCCACGCCTATGAAGCTGACCCCCAGCCGGTGGAAGACCTCGTGGATGGCAACGGCGCCATCAAGGACGATGAGTGGTCCCGCGCCACCCTCCACGGCCAGTACCTGCCGCAGGATGAGGTGCTGCTGCGCCTGCGCCCGGTCGAGTCCGGTCCGTCCTACCAATCTCTGGTTCCCTTCCGCACCGATTCCGGCCTGACCATCCTGGTTAACCGCGGCTGGGTCAAGGCCGGCGAGGCCAACGCCGTGCCAGATATCCCTGATGCTCCCTCGGGCGAGACCACTCTCACCGGCATGATCCGCGCCGACGAGGCCGAGCACCAGTCCGCCCCCATTAAGCAAGAGGGCTACCAGCAGGTCTACTCCATCCATACGGAGCAGATTGCCTCGCTTATCGACGCCCCCTTGGCCCACGACTACATCCAACTCTCCGCCGACCAGCCCGGCGTGCTCAACCCCATGCCGATCCCGCAGCTCGACCGCGGCAACCACCTCTCCTACGGCTACCAGTGGATTGCCTTCGGCATCATGGCCCCGCTGGGCTTGGGCTACTTCGTATGGTCCGAAATCCGTGAGCGCCGCCGCCTGCGCGAGGAGGAAGAGGCCCTCGCCGCCCTCGACGCCGATGCCTCAACCCCATCCGAGCCCGAGGACGCCTCCGCTTCAGGCTCCGCACCCGTAAAAGCCCCGTCCCCTGCGGCCTCCCAGCACGATGTCCACGCGGTCCCTGACGACGCCACCGATGCCGCCACGGCCGTTCCCGCCGCGTCCTCCTCGCATGCCGCCGGCCGCCGCAATCGCTCCCGCTACGGCGACTCGAAGCCGGATCACTACGCCAAGCTGAACAAGCGCCGCCGCGAGCGCTACTAGCTACTCTCTGCCTAGGCCGTTGCCTGCACATCCGCCTAGGCCCAAAGGAGCAGCCACGTTAATGCGTTATGCCTCTCCTCTTGGGGCATAACGTGGCCACAAATTGGCCCTCGAGGCTTTGACCCCTCAACCCTCCCAGCCGGCTAAGCCCACCAACGCAAAAAGACCGCCTCTCGGAAATCAATCCGAGAGGCGGTCTATCTTGTGCGGCCTGAGGGGATCGAACCCCCGACCTATTGGGTGTAAACCAATTGCTCTTCCAGCTGAGCTAAAGCCGCATGCGCTCTTGCGCTGTTAGAAACAGTAGCGCAGGTTGCTAAAGCAACACAAATCGGCAGGTAACGCCCTACTTCTTGGTGTAGCCGCGCTGCACCAAGCACGAGCCTTGCCACTCACCTAGGCGCTCCGCCTTGGTCTGCACTAGGCCTGCCAGCTGAGCGGACTCAGAGATGAGCCCAGGCTCTACGGTTCCCGGCTTGCCGGCACCCGGGGTAAGCAGCCAGACTGCGCCGTTATCGGCCAGCGGGCGGCTCGCGTCCACCAGTCCATCCACAAGGTCGCCATCTTCTTCGCGCCACCAAAGAAGAACTACATCGCACAGCTCGTCATTTTCTTCTTCCAAGAAGTCATCGCCGAGCACGGCCTCGATCGATTCAGAGATCGCGGTGTCGCAATCCTCGTCCCAACCAAGCTCCAGGGCGATTTGCCCTTCCTTGATTCCGAGCTTGACTGCAGCGTCAGCCACTATGCATTTCCTTCCTAATTTAGTGAATGTCTGGTCCGCGTATCGCCCACATCCTGCGGGCAAATCGCGGCTTAATAGAAGTATTTTAACGCCCACCGGCCCCCTTTACCCGCCTAAGGGCCACAATTCCCCCATTTTGCAGGCCCTTCCGCCAGCGCAGCTGACTCCACAGAGTTAGCAAACTACCCTCTTTTGCCCCACCAAATTTTACAAAAATACTGGTTATGGCGATGTAACGTACCGCACGTACCCTTAAGTCGGACTTCACAACAACTGTGGATCTGTGAGCGCGTATCCTAGTAAGCAAACTGTGCAGACCCTTAAATAGGAGGTTTAAATGGCCGAGAAGGACGCCCACCAGGGCGACTCCAACTTCCCCCTCATCCGCGACGGCGTTGCATCGTATCTTCACGATAGTGATCCAGAAGAGACCCGCGAGTGGATGGACTCCCTCGATGGTCTGCTGGACCACTCCGATCCGGAGCGCGCACGCTACCTGATGCTGCGCCTGCTCGAGCGCGCTACCGCGAAACGCGTTGAGGTGCCGTCGTTGACGTCTACGGACTTCGTCAACACCATCCCCACCACCATGGAGCCGGAGTTCCCAGGTGATGAGGAGCTGGAAAAGCGCTACCGCCGCTGGATTCGCTGGAACGCAGCCATCATGGTACACCGCGCACAGCGTCCGGGCATTGGCGTGGGCGGACACATCTCCACCTACGCAGGCGCTGCCCCGCTGTATGAGGTCGGCCTGAACCACTTCTTCAAGGGCAAGGATGATCCTTCCGGCGGCGACCAGGTCTTCTTCCAGGGCCACGCTTCCCCAGGCATGTACGCGCGCGCATACATGGAAGGCCGCCTGACTGAAAAGGATCTGGACAGCTTCCGCCAAGAGGTCTCCCGCGGTGAGGGCGAGGGCCTGCCCTCCTACCCGCACCCGCGCCTGATGCCATGGTTCTGGGAATTCCCCACCGTATCCATGGGCTTGGGCCCGATTAACGCTATCTACCAGGCACGCTTTAATAAGTACCTGGAGACCCGCGGCATCAAGGACACCTCCAAGCAGCACGTATGGGCTTTCTTGGGCGATGGCGAGATGGACGAGCCAGAATCCCGCGGCCTGCTGCAGATTGCATCCCTCTACGAGCTGGATAACCTCACCTTCGTGGTCAACTGCAACCTGCAGCGCCTTGACGGCCCGGTTCGCGGCAATACCCAGATCATCCAGGAGCTGGAGTCCTTCTTCCGCGGCGCCGGCTGGGAGGTCATCAAGGTTATTTGGGGCCGCGGCTGGGATAAGCTGCTGGAAAAGGACACCGAGGGTGCCCTGGTTAACGTCATGAACACCACCTCCGATGGTGACTACCAGACCTTCAAGGCGAACGATGGAGCCTATGTGCGCGAGCACTTCTTCGGCCGCGATGAGCGCACAGCCAAGCTGGTAGAGGACATGTCCGATGATGAGATTTGGGCACTGCGCCGCGGCGGCCACGATTACCGCAAGGTCTACGCCGCCTACGCCCGCGCGCTGGAGAACAAGGGCACCGGCAAGCCAACCGTCATCCTGGCACACACCATTAAGGGCTACGGTCTGGGCCACAACTTCGAGGGCCGCAACGCTACCCACCAGATGAAGAAGCTGACTCTGGATGACCTGAAGCGCTTCCGCGATAAGCAGGAGATTCCATTCTCCGATGCGGAGCTGGAAAAGGATCCGTACCTGCCGCCGTACTACCACCCGGGCAAGGATTCCCCGGAGATCAAGTACATGCTGGAGCGTCGTAAAGAGCTCGGCGGCTTCCTGCCGGAGCGCCGTGAGGACTTCACCCCGCTCGAGGCACCGGCGCTGGACAAGCTGCGCTCCGTGCGCAAGGGTTCCGGCAAGCAGGAAGTAGCTACCACCATGGCCTTGGTGCGCACCTTTAAAGAGATCATGCGCAACAAGGAGCTGGGCAAGCGCGTCGTGCCAATCATTCCGGACGAGGCCCGCACCTTTGGTATGGACTCCTGGTTCCCCACCATGAAGATCTGGAACCCACGCGGCCAGAACTACGTGCCGGTTGACCACGACTTGATGCTTTCTTACCGCGAGGCCACCGACGGCCAGATCATGCACGAGGGCATTTCTGAGGCCGGTGCCGCCGCCTCCTTCACCGCGGCAGCTACGTCCTACGCCACCCAGGGCGAAGCCATGATTCCGCTGTACATCTTCTACTCGATGTTTGGCTTCCAGCGCACCGGCGATGCCTTCTGGGCAGCTGGTGACCAGATGGGCCGCGGCTTCATTATCGGCGCTACCGCCGGCCGCACCACCCTGACCGGTGAGGGCCTGCAGCACATGGACGGCCACTCCCCTGTCCTGGCCGCTACCAACCCGGCTGTAGTTTCCTATGACCCGGCCTTTGGCTACGAGGTTGCCCACTTGGTCACCCGCGGCATTGAGCGCATGTACGGCGAGGACAACGAAGCCATCATGTACTACCTCACCGTCTACAACGAGCCGGTGCACCAGCCGGCCGAGCCGGAGGATCTGGACGTGGAGGGCCTGCACAAGGGCATCTACCACTTCAACACCGCTGAGGGCGGCTCCATTGCTGCCAATATCTTGGCTTCCGGCGTGGGCGTGCATGAAGCGCTGCGCGCGCAGCAGCTGCTTGCCGACGACTTCGATGTCAAGGCCTCCATCTTCTCCGTCACCTCCTGGAACGAGCTGGCCCGCGACGGTGCCCGCCGCAATAAGGAGGCCCTGCGCAAGGGTGAGGAGCCGACCGAGGCATTTGCTACCTCCCAGCTCAAGGGCTACGAGGGTCCGTTCGTTGGCGTCTCTGACTTCACCACCGAGCTGCAGGAGCAGATCCGCCCATACGTCCCAGGTACCTACATCACCTTGGGTGCGGATGGCTTCGGCTTCTCTGATACTCGCGAAGGCGCACGCCGCTACTTCAACATCGATGCCGAGTCGATCGTCGTCGCCGTACTCGACGGCCTGGCTCGCGAGGGCAAGATTGAGCGCTCCGTAGTGGAGAAGGCAGCCAAGGATCTCAAGCTGGATGATCCGACCGCTACCACCCACATCGAGGACTAACCCCCGCACTGGTGCGGGCTAGACCCGCACCAGTGTGTTGTAAGTAAGGCGCCGCCGGCTTCCCGCCGCGGCGCCTTTTGCGTGCACTAAGAAGTGCTCTGGGGCTGGCCAGCTTAAATCGCGTCGAGGACGCGGCCGAGGGCCGTGGAGATAGCCTCAGGATCTTCGAGAATCACCATGTGTCCTGAGCCTTCCACTGTCTGCAGGCTCGCGGCGGGCCAATTCTCACACAGGACTTCGGATTGCGACCGCGGGGTGACAATATCGGCGGTGCCCACCACTACCTCGCCGTGGAGCTTCGCTAGCCTTTCGGCGGCGCCGTATTCGGAATGTTCCAGAAGATCGTCGAAGAAACCGGAATAGGAGGCCAAGGGGGTATCGAGAAGCATGGCAACGTGGAACTGCAACTTCTCCATCTGGGGAAAGCCGGCCAAGGTCACGGCAAAAAGCGGGGCGATAAAGCGAGCAACTTCAAAGCGGGCGCTATCGACGCGGCCGGGCAAGCGCAGGCACAGGCGGTAGAGCGCGTGCAGGGACTTGGACTGCAAAATCTGGGCCACGCCCTTGGCCGCAAAGCGGCGCATAGAGGTAGAAATCAGCAACGCGCCCTTGATACGCCCATAAACCTCGGTCGGCGCACGGCGGATAAGATTCAAGGCAACCATGCCTCCCAGGGAATGGCCCACGATGACCAAGTCGCCGCGGGGAGCGCGCTCGCGGATGACGGCTAGGACGTCGTCGGCAGCCGCGTCAACGGTGCACTCTTCCGGGTCGACCGTGGAGGACTGCCCATGCCCACGCAGGTCCACCAAGAGTGCGCGCACATTGCGGCCACGCAGGTAATTGGCCTGGTCATAATAGGCTTCTGAGGACAGGCAATAGCCGTGGATGAAGACCACCGTCACCGGGGCGTCCTCCTGGCCAACTTCATACCAGGCAATGTCTAGGCCATCGTGGTCCACGGTGCCGGACGCGCTGATGTGGGTAAGCCCCGGCTCGGTAGAGGGATCATGCAATCCGCCATAGAGCTTTTCTAGCTCGGCGCGGTGCGAGGGGCGCAGGCGCTTGAGCCAACTACGCGCCACAACGGAAGAACGTTTTCTCAATGCCATAACGCAATCAATACTAGACTGGTGGGCATGGCAAACGACCTCAGTGCCCAATTGCAGGCAAAATTCAATGCGAGTGCGCCGGACAAGGAGCCGGAGCGAGATACTCTCGACCAGCTCATCGCACTCATCCACAAGGTCACCGGGACCGAGGAAGATCTGAGCCGGGATACGCGGCTGAAGGATATTGGCGTCGAATCGCTAGATCTAGTGGAGCTGACCGTGCGCGCGGAAGAAGCCTTCCAGGTGCGCTTTTCTGAGGAAACGATGCTCAACTGCGAAACCATCGGCGATATCGCCGAATATGTGGAGGATAACCAATGATTTCTTATCTATCCGATATGGACGGCGTGCTCATCAAAGAAGGTGAGATGATCCCTGGCGCCGATAAATTTATCCAGGCACTTAAAGACAATGACATCGAGTACATGGTGCTGACCAATAACTCCATGTCTACCCCGCGGGACCTATCTGCACGCCTGCGCAATACTGGTCTAGACATTCCCGCTGAGCGCATCTGGACCTCCGCTACCGCTACCGCGAACTTTCTTTCCAGCCAGGTAAGCTCCAGCAAGGCCTACGTTGTGGGCGAATCCGGCCTGACCACCGCCATGCACGAGGCAGGTTGGATCCTCACCAACGATGACCCAGATTTCGTGGTGCTTGGTGAAACCCGCACTTATTCCTTTGAAGCCATCACCAACGCCATCAATCTCATTCGCAATGGCGCACGTTTTATCGCCACCAACCCGGATGTCACCGGCCCGGCTCCTGAGGGTGTACTGCCGGCCACCGGCGCCGTGGCGGCGCTAATTACCGCCGCCACCAACCGCGAGCCTTATTACGTGGGCAAGCCCAATCCGGTCATGATGCGCTCGGCGCTCAATCATATTGGTGCTCACTCGGAGCACACGGTCATGATTGGTGACCGCATGGACACAGATGTCAAGGCGGGTCTCGAAGCGGGCATGCGCACGGTGCTGGTGCGCTCCGGTATCTCCGATGACCGAGAAATTTCCCGCTACCCGTACCGCCCTTCTGCCGTGCTGAAATCCGTGGCCGAACTGCCCGATAAGATCCTAGATCCGTTCGCAGAGGATAACTAAGCCGCGCTGCATGCTCACCGCAGCTCAAAGGGGCTGACCCAGCTTAGGCTGGCCAGCCCCTTTGTGCGCTTATTGTGGCAGGCGCACGGCAGCAGTAAAACCGTGGCGCTGCGCGAGATAGCGCACGACGCAATCAAGCGCGTCCAGCTCCTCGCGGGTGCCGGTAAGCACCTGGTGGCAGCCGATACCGCTGCCTGCGTTGGCACAGGCGCTACCGCCTTGGGCAAGCGCCGCTATGGAAAGCCCATCCCGGAACCAGCGGGTGCACCACTGAGCGGTCAGTGGGTCATCGCCCGGAATGATAAATTCCGACTCGGTACGGATGCACCGATCCATGGCGTGTTCAATCTCCGAGCGCAGCGTGCGCGGCATCCCGGAAATCTTGAGCACACCGGTGACCACGGTGGCGCCACCGTTGACGGAGGGCCACGTGGAGGTGGAGGCCGGCTGTTCAACCGGCGCAGGGTTAACGCACGTATTCATAGCCGATTCTCCCTCGACATAGATCACCACCGCACGAGGCCTGCCGGCCCGGCGCGATGCAAGACGAGCTTCGTCTTCCCCAACGAACTGTCTGATGCGTCTGCTCCCAATTTTCCTGCGTCACAGCCCTCCCTACAACCCTCAACTTTCACTTCAACCCCCATTCGCTAAACCTCAACCCTAGGTACAGACTGGGGCTAAAGTTGCAGGTGAAACCAATGTTACAAATGTGAGATTTGGAGTTTGCTGAGAAAATTCTTACCCTCCTTGACGGCAGGCGACAGAAGCCCTGCTCACGCACCGGAAAGCGCAACTAGGCTCTCACGCAACAGCCGGCCATGCGCTCATGCCAGTTTCACGCGCAGGATGGCCTCCTTTCGCACGAAATTCCCCGGCTTCTCCCCGCCCCACGGGGGAGCCTTCCACCGCGCCACTTCCCCCAGTGGAAGGTGCTCGCTCCGCCACAGCTAGCAGATTACAAAGAATTCCAGATGGCGGTATTTGTATCGTGCCAGAGGGGCTTGCACCACTCGCCAAAGTCGCGGTTTGTGAGCGCAACCATGGCATAGTCGCCGGCGACCCAGAGGTAGGTGCCGGACATGCCGAAGTGACCGACGGCGTCGGCAGGCAAGGAGCCCATCCAGTGTTCCTTATCGCCGCGGATTTCAAAGCCCAGGCCCCAGGTGCAGTCTTTGAAGCTGCCGTAGCCCGGAACAATGCCGCGCAATCCATTGAAGTGAACGCGGCGCATGTCGGCCACAGTGGAGGGGTGCAGGAGTTGTGGGTCCTGAACTTCCGCGGCAAAGGCCGCAAGGTCCTCCACTGTGGAAACCAGGCCATGGCCGGCCGAGCCTTCGAGCCGGGTGGACTTCATGCTCAGCGGGGTCAATATGCCTTCGCGCAGGTACTCGGCAAAGTCCATGCCCGTAGCTTCGGCCACGGTATCCGCGGCCCACTCATAACCGGCCGAGGAATAGATGCGGCGCTCGCCCACTGGCTTCTGCGGCTCCCGGGAGTCAAAGGAAATGCCAGAGGCGTGGGCAAGCAGGTGCTCGAGAGTGGAGCCCTCCGGACCAGCCGGCTGCTTCAATTCCACCGCGCCTTCTTCCACGGCCAGCATCACACCGTAGGCCGCAACCAGCTTGGTCACTGATGCCACCGGAAACTCGCGGGCAGTATCCCCCACCGTTTCTGCCACCTCACCTTGGTGTAGTAAGGCTCCGGCCACCGTATCCGCGGGCCACTGGCTAATTTGGCTAAATTCACTCATACCCTCTAGCCTACTGAGCCGCATTCGGAAGGACTGGACCGCTTTGGGCGCGCCTTCTCGAGCCGGTCACTCCTTTGGCCTACTGGGTCCCGCACACCTTAGGTCCAAGGTGATCGGGCCGATCTGAGCGAATGGACCCCTCAATTCAGCCCTAAAGACCTCAAATCAGCCCGATCAGACTGGACCTAAGCCACAGAAGCCGGCGAAAGCCCCTCGAAACCGCCCAGCCGCCAGACGCGTCAGGCCCACAGGCGGCCGCCCAAGTAAACCACCGGTTAAAACAACAAGAACATTTTATGGAATCGGGCAGGAAACGGTTGCACACCCATTAGACATGAGAAAACTTTCAACCATGTCTAATGATTCTAAGAACACGGGCAGCGCAGTTAATCGCCGCCGCTTCCTGCAGACCTCGGGCACGGCCGGTGCCGCCATCGCTTTGTCCGGTGCAGCCGCCAATGCCCAAAGCAGCCTCTCGCCACGCGTGGAGCAGCACATGGTGGAGCCGAAGCTGGGCGAGCGGCCCTTCCTCCACGGCGTGGCTTCTGGCGACCCGATTCCGGACTCGGTCATCCTGTGGACCCGCGTGACCCCGGATGCCGATGCCATGCCGGGATCCGGGCTGGGCGAAGCCACCCGGGTGGAGTGGGAAATTGCCAAGGATGAGGGGTTCGGGGACGTCGTCAAGCGGGGAGAAGTAACCACAGACGCCCGCAAGGACCACACCGTGCACGTGGACCCGCACGGCCTGGAGCCGGAGACCGTCTACTTCTTCCGCTTTAAGGCGCAGGATAAGTACTCGCCCGTCGGCCGCACCAAGACCGCCCCGGCGCTGAGCGCCTCCCCGGAGGAGCTCACCTTTGGCGTGGCTAGCTGCGCCAATTGGGAGTCCGGCTTCTTCAATGCTTATGGCGATATTGCCCAGCGCGGCCGCGCGGATCAGCTGGATTACATGATTTTCCTGGGCGACTATATCTACGAGTATCCGCAGCGCGAGTACGCCGGCTATGGCCCGGTGCGCCTGCACCACCCAGCGCACGAGATTATCTCGCTGGAGGATTACCGCATCCGCCTCGGCCGCTACCGCACCGATGAAAACCTGCAGGCCGCACACGGTGCGCTGCCGTGGGTCGTGGTGTGGGATGACCACGAGGTAGCCAACGATAACTGGCGCGAGGGCGCCGAGAACCACACCGAAGGTGAAGAAGGAGCCTTCCTGGACCGCCGCAAGGCCGCGATGCAGGCCTACTTTGAGTGGATGCCGGTGCGTGCGACCAACCCATCCGAGCAGGGCCACCTTTACCGCAGCCTGACCTTCGGTGACCTAGTGGAGCTAACCATGATGGACCTGCGCACCTACCGCGATGAGCAGGTGCGCTTTGGCCCGCGCAAGATGGCCGCTGAAGGCCGCACGATGCTCGGCTCCGAGCAGTACAACTGGCTGCTCAATAAGATTGAGACCTCTTCTGCCAAGTGGAATATGCTGGGCAATTCCGTCATGTTCTCCCCCATGAACCTGGCTACCCTGCAACAAGATGACAAGACCAAGCCGGTTTCATCCTCGCTGTCTTCCAATATCACCGGTATTCCGGTCAATGGGGACCAGTGGGATGGCTACTCGGCGGAGCGCCGCTTGCTTATCGACGCCCTCTCAAAGCACGACTCCCACACCCTCTTTGTCACCGGCGATATCCACTCCGAGTGGGCGCACAATATCAGCAAGGACGGCCGCATCTTTGGCGCCGAGATGGTCTGCGCCTCCGTGTCTGCACCCAACGTGAACGAGCAGCTGAAGCTGCCGGAGGGCAATGAGCTGTCCAAGCTGGCTGAGCGCTACTTGATGAGCGCCAACCCGCACACCCGCCACGTGGATCTGGACCACCACGGCTACAGCTATGTCACCGTGCGCCCGGATTCGGCGGAAATGCACTGGTTGCGCGTAGATAATCTGCTCACCGCCAAGTCCCCGGTGCGCGAGGCCGTGACCATGACCTGGCGCCCGGGTGAGGGCTACACCAAGTAGTTGTAAGTTCTGTCACATGACAGGTACTCGGTGTTAACGAACGAGTAGTACACCTTCGATAGAGATAGTGAAAGACCCTCTCTGGGGAATTTCACTACCTATCACTCGCCCGCCTGTCGGGCCCCCTTTGGTGCCGCGGATTCTTCCCTAGTCCGCGGCATACTCATAGTCGATGTAGCCGCGCTCGCCGCCCAGGTAGAACGTAGCCTGGTCCGGCTCGTTGAGCTCAAGGCCCTCACTCCAGCGCCGCACCAGGTCCGGGTTGGCAATGAGCTGACGGCCCACCACTGCGGCGTCCACATAATCCAGCTCGATTTCGCGCTGGGCATCCTCCTTGGAGGTAATCGTGGGGAAGCCATCATTCATGAGCACCTTGGTCACGCCGTTTGCGCGTGCCTTCCGTGCCAGCGTGGCGATGAGCTCGCTGTCCGGCTCGCCGTGCAGCAGGGACACATAAGCCAGGTTCAGCGGTGCCAGGGCATCGAGAAGCCCGCCGTAGGTGGCCAGCATGTCTTCCTGATCGTCTTCGATAACACCCTGCACATTGTGTGCCGGGGAGAAACGCACGCCCACGCGGTCGGGACCGATTTCTTCCACCACGGCGCGAATGACCATCTCTGGCAGGCGCCAGCGATTTTCCGGGCTGCCGCCAAATTCATCCTCGCGCTTATTGGACGAGGCCGCCATAAACTCGTGCAGCAGGTAGCCATTCGCGTTATGGATCTCCACGCCGTCGACACCAGCATCAATAGCCCGGCGCGCGCCCTGGCGAAATTCATCCACGATGCGCGGCAGCTCTTCCTTCTTCAGCTCGCGCGGCACCGGCGCGTCCATCTTGCCAGCGAATCCACGCACGGTTCCGCCCCAGTCAAAGGCGCTCGGCGCCTCCGGGTTCGCACCGTCGATCAGGTCCGGGTGGCTCGTGCGGCCGCCGTGCATGATCTGCATGAACAGGGTGCCGCCTTCCTCGTGCACGCGGTCCGCGACGGCGCGCCAGCCTTCTGCCTGCTCGTCGGTCGCAATGCCCGCCTGGCCCGGGAATGCGCGGTTGGTCCACGCCGGGAAAGTTCCCTCCGTAACTACCAGACCGGCCGTTGCACGCTGCGAGTAGTACTTCTGGTGCAGCTCGGTAGGTACACCGCTTTCGCCTGCACGCTGGCGGGTCAGTGCCGCCATGGTGACGCGGTTATCTAGCTTGAATCGGCCAAGTTCCAGTGGTTCGAAAAGTGAAGTCATGCCCAGTGCAACGCGCAGCCGGGCTGCACTATTTCACCACTGTCAAAAGGATAATGACACCAGCGTGTATGCCAGGTTTACCTCGCCCAATAATGAGCGCTGGACGGACCGACTCACTGTAGAAGGCCAGCCCTACTAGCGCGGCTCTGCCGGGATCTCTTGGCCGGTGCTGCCGGCGGTTCCGGACGCTTGGGTGCCGTCGCCAGCGTCGCTTCCGGCAGTGGGCGCAGTGCCGGCCCCGTTGCCGGAATCAGTCCCGGCGTTATCTGCACCGTTGGCGGCACTCGGGGCGGGCGAGGCATTACCAGTAGCGCCAGTTCCCTGGCCACCGCCGCCACCACCGCTGCCGGCAGGGGTATCGGTCGCGCCAGCGCCATTAGAGCCTTGCGGGTTAGCGGTCTCCGTGGGAGCAGAGCTGTCTTCTGTCGGCTCGGACTGCGTGCCGGTCTCGGTGGATTCGGGGGTGGGGTTGGTGGAGGGGGCGTCGGAAAGCTGCGAGGAGGAGGCCGCCTCGCCGCTATCGCGCCAGTGCTCGGGCGAAAGCCAGCCGGCGTCGGCGTTTTCGGGGTTGCTCGAGGCCAGGGCCAAGGCGCCGACGACAAGCAGAGCCAGGATGAGGCCCGTGGTAGAGGCGCGGACCCGGCCGCCAATGGTGGCGATCTTCTGGAACTTGGAATTAGTCTCCAGCGCGCGCCAGATTCCTTGGGTGGGCTCGGGCTCGTGGTCCTCCTCATCCGGCAGCGCGGGCTTTCCGGGGCCATCACTATCCGGGCCATCCGCCTCAGGCGACTGGTGTTCCGGCTGGGAATCGGGGTGCGAGCCCTCCCCTGCCGCGGAGGCATCCTTGACGGACTCTTGTGCCGCAGCATTGTCGCCTGCCGGAAGAAGCGGGCGCTGGATTTCGTCCAAGTCGGCCACGTTGTAGTGATCCCAGAACTCGGAAAGCAGCGCGGAGCGAATGGCACGCTCCACCGCCCACTGGCGGGCGGGGTTTACGGTCACCAATACGCGGTAGGTCACGTGCCAAGACTGGCCGGCGGCCTGCGGGGCAACCAGCTGGGTGGCCGGCAGCACCTCCAGCTCGCCATTGACGTCTACGGCGATGGACGGCTCTCGAATCGCCTGCTCGGAAATGGTGCGAACGCGGCGGGTGATTTCTGGCAGGGTCTCGCCCTCTTGCACCGGCACGTCAAAGTTGACCACGGCGCGCGACCATTCCTGGGAATAGTTGGTCACCGCGCCGGCCGAGCTATTGGGCACGGTGACGAGCTCGCCAGTGGGAGTGCGCACCTTGGTAGTGCGCAGGGTCAGCATCACCACGGTGCCTTCCACATCGGTCACGCCATCGAAGCTGACATAGTCGCCCACGCCAAATTGCTTTTCCGACAGGATGAAGAAGCCGGAGAGAAAGTCCGCAATGATGGACTGGGCGCCAAAGCCCACGGCGGCCGAGACTATCGTCGCCGGCACCGCCGCACCTACCGCTGGCACGCCGAGATTGGTCAGCGCGGCCCAGATGATAAGGAAGTACGCTGCTGCCTGCACGATATAGACCAGCGCACCGGTCAGTGCCAGGCGCGCCTTGGTGGCCTCTTCCTCTTCATCAAGGCGGCGCTCCATAATGCGGATGGCCAGCCTGCCGATGCGCGGGATCAAAATGCCTATCAGCAATAGTGCGATAAGCGGCAAGCCGTGGTCAACAAAGAGGCTCCACAGCTCGTAGAAGTAATACTTCAGGTTCATGCCCCTAGCCTAGGCCGCATGCCTGAAAACTGGATGCCAGTTGG
Organism: Corynebacterium sp. MSK122; assembly: GCF_030229435.2. Classification (NCBI taxonomy): domain Bacteria; kingdom Bacillati; phylum Actinomycetota; class Actinomycetes; order Mycobacteriales; family Corynebacteriaceae; genus Corynebacterium; species Corynebacterium sp. MSK122. The sequence goes on from NZ_JASPHV020000004.1 coordinate 109,624, forward strand.
CTGCCAGCAACCGTGCAAGCAGCCAATGGATCGAGCGCGGATTGCCCGGCCCCTAGCCGCGGGAGTTATAACGCTTCATGAGGCGGTCAATGAGCTCATCGGTAAGTTTGTCATCTTCCAAGATGGTATCCAGCAGGCGCTGGGATTCCTCGTGGGAAGCCTGCTCTTCCGCCTCATAGGAGTCACCGCTAAGATCCACGCCAATGTCGGTGTTCTCGGTCTCCGCGGTCTGGGCGCTGAGCTGATCGACGTCCGATTCAAACGACTCCATAAACTCACTAGCCTCCGCAGCAGCCTCCTTGCGACGCTTGCCGGAGCGCACTTCCTTTTCAATACGGCGTTGCAGCGCGGCCTCCATCTGGCGGTGGCGCCAAGAACGTAGGCGGTGCGGCTCGAGGCGGCGGCCAACCGCACGGCTTTTATTTTCGGCTTTCTTGGCCAACACTTTAACCTGTGCGGCGGTGTCATTAATAGGTGCCCAATCTTGGTAGGCCGGCACGCGCCACCCAGCCCAGATGCCCAGCAGCGCCAAGAAGATAGAAACTAGCGGCCCGATGATCATGCCCACCGCCATCATGTCGAAGTGGTGGCCCACCAAGACGATGACAGCGCAAGCAACAGCCGGGATAACCGTCGGTTGGTTATCGCCAAAGACGCTAGGCTCGCGCCCCATCACGATGTCACGAATCATCGATCCGCCCGTAGCGGTAAACACGCCCATCATGATGCATGGGATCAATGGCAGGCCGTAGGTAATGGCCTTCACCGCGCCGGTGGCGGCCCACAGGCCGGAAACGACGGCGTCGCCATGCGCCTGCAGATAATCCCAGGTCTTGCCTTTGAAATAAACAAAGCGAGCAATCAGCGCACCGGTAAAAGCCAAGTAGAGGTATTCCGGCTGGCTCATTGCCGCAACGGTGCCGCGGTTAATGAGTACATCGCGCACCATACCGCCGCCCAGGGAAGAAAACATCGCAATGAAGAAGAAGCCGATGATATCGTAGCCGCGCTTGCGCGCCATAGTGCCACCGATAATTCCCATCAGCAGCACACCACTGATATCGGACCAGCGGTAGAGAGATTCAATGAGCGGATCCACTTCAACCATATGGTTATTAGACTTCACCGCCCGTCACCGCGCAATTAGCACACCCATATGCGCAGCCAGGCACGAGAAAAGGCGCCGGCCTTGCTTGCCGACGCCTCCCTCTCACCGTGGGGCCACCGGGGCTCGAACCCGGGACCAACGGATTATGAGTCCGTAGCTCTAACCGACTGAGCTATAGCCCCACACAGATTGCACCGCCCACTAGGGCGATTCTCTGCCCTCAGAAGATTAGTCAATGGGACACCAAAGACCAATTCATCGGCCTGTAATGCCACCCTCCTGAAACTTTTACCCCCTATGACCGACGTTGATTAGGGTGAACACTACCCCCTGGGTGTAGAAATTCTTTTATGCGTAGATTTCTCTCTTCTCTCCTAATCATTTCCTCACTGTCTCTTGGGGCTTGCTCCAGCGCAGAAAAATCCTCTGAAGAATCAGGCGGGCAAGATAAGAGCGCTTCTGAATCTCAACACGATTCCAGCACTGCAATCGGAACCTGGAAACAAGTTGACAGTGCTTCGGACGATGGGTGGATGGAAGCCAGCACGACCGATGACGTTGTCACAGTCGAGTGGGTATTTAATAACGGTGAAAAGCGCATGGTCTTTTGGATCGGCTCCTTCGACTCAGCCGAAGCTGCTGCTGGTAATACCGTTGCTTCACAGCGCGATTCCGTAGCCACCGATACTGAGCTCATGGCTTCTACGGATGACCAAAAGGATTTCACGGTCAATAATGACACTTTGAGCTTCAAAGTTTCCTTCGACGATGCTGATTTCACCGCTGAGCTGAAGAAGATCAAAGATGAACCAGCCACTGTAAACACTCTAAAGAGCACCGATTCCACTCGGAGCTTCGAAAACGGCGTTCTCGAAATGCCTGGCACCACGATCAAGATCAATCAGCACAAAATCATCCCAGCTGGCGGAGCCGGCAATGAAGCGGGCGAGAAGCCATTAATCGTGTTCAATTACGAGGTGACTAATAAAACTGATGAGAAGATGACCGCTTCAGATTTTCCCTTTTATTTCACGGCCGTTCAGGACAATAATCCCGATACCGTTAACGAGCTAACGGTAGGCGGATACTATGATCCAGAAACTTCTGACGATGAGTTTGAGGAGATCAAAAAGGGTGGCACTGCGCGCGGTACTATCGCCTATGAACTCGATGACGAATTTACTCCAGTTCAACTAGTGGCTAAGGATAATTTCGGCCAGAAGGAAGTTGGAAGGCAATCGTTCGACCTAGAGCAATAGGCTGAGCCGCTCTACCGAGCTGTCCAATCGACCACTAGCAATCGCTCTATAAAGCATTTTTCTTCCGCCCGAAAATGGAAGTTGATCTGACTAGAGCTTCATCCTCGAGCCAAAGCCCACGTCAACATAAGTATCTTCGCTTATAACTGCCGTTATGTATTCGGTACAAATGGGCTTCCCAGCTTTCCGTCGGGCTCGAGTTTCCGGCTCGGCCTATCGCCGGCCCCACAACCAATCGGAGTGCCGGCAACGTTCATAAATCCACCTCTACTCCAACGCCACCCGCGGCATTACCAAGGGTCACCGTCAGCATCGTCGAAGACTAGCGTTCTTGCGTACAATCGGCGGACGTACAAAGACCCAATAGAAAAGGAGTCATCATGGACGCCGTTTACACCACCGAAGCACTCTCCACCGGAGCAGGCCGCGACGGCCGCTCTGTAGTCAAGGATTCCGATCTGGATTTCACCATGACCGCCCCGAAGGAGATGGGCGGCAGCGGCGAGGGCGCTAACCCGGAGCAGCTCTTCGCTGCTGGTTACGCCGCTTGCTACCACTCTGCTCTGAAGGCAGTGGCCAAGGACAAGGGCGTAGACGTGGATAACTCCACCGTCGGCGCCCGCGTTTCCCTGGGCAAGAACGACGAGGGCTTCTTCCTCGGCGTGGACCTCGAGGTCACTATCCCAGGCGTTGAGGACGACAAGGCACAGGAGCTTGCCGACGCCGCCCACCAGATGTGCCCTTACTCCAAGGCCACCCGCGGCAACATCGAAGTCAACGTTGGTGTTGCACAGGACTAATTCCTAGTCCGCTCCCCCAGCCCACGCCGCGCTACTTTCAGCGCCGCGTGGGTATTTTTATGCCAGCTTGATTCTCTTCTACATCCCGTTTCAGAGACAAGCAACACTGTGGCAGGCTAAGGGCTTTAAAGATACAGCCGTGGGATTTTAGCTATTAGACCTCTGACTCAAACGTTTACATCTATAAGATCGGCAATTCATAATAATTAACATTCTCCCCCCCATGATGAACACCTACCGATTTTAAAAGCCCACTTCTCCACCGCCGTAAGTATCACACCCATAGCCCCTTTCACTCTCGACACGTCCTCCACACACTGCCCCCATCCAAGCCAGTCAGGAAACCACTAGACAATGTACGCCAAGAACGTACCCAAATCGCCCTGGCTGTTCCCATGGCAAATGACATGAAACGGTAGCTACTTTTCACAACACAATCCAACGTCAGGCTTCCCAATCCACTTTCAAACTCACTACCTAAATCGCCTTTTCACACCACTGTTTCTGCCGCGCCAGACAAACACCTACCACTAGCTACCGCCGCCCTCATCGTCAATACCCCAGTGGTGGGACCCCGCCGTATCGGCGTCCCCATATCAACCCCCATAATGCACCTAGTGTTGTGCATCAGATGCTGTTTTGATGCCGGCAACCAAGGGGGGGAAGACAGGCATTCACCCTGGATACACACCACAAAACCGCCACGAGTCAATCGCTTCAAGGATTGCAAGTCCCCACCCGAAAACATTTGCGGCATTGAGTGAATGTTCCCACCCTTTTTACGAAACCTTTCCCACCGGAGGAATTCACTATAAAGATTCCAGAAAAGGACTGATACTTACGGGCCGTTTACTACAACCACCGAGAGCAGCTTCGTCCGTTTTACTGTCATAAAACGGGTTCCCAACAGAGAAGTAAGGCAGTCCACACTATCCGCAACCGCCACCAAACGAAAAGTTCATTCTTCCGAAGCCCCAAATTCCAGCAATTAAACCAACTTCAAATTAACGGAACGTGATTTACATTTCTTTACTAAATCCATTGCGATCTGCATCATATCTTTGTATGGTTTATTTCACAAAGAACACCACATGAAAGGATCCATAAAATGGCGTCCTCCCCAATGAACTCCCCTCCCGCTAATCGAAGAATTCTTTCCACTTGGGAAGTAACGGCGATCTCTGTCGGCTTCATGGGACCGGTTATGGCCATGTCATTAAATGGCATTGGAGTAGCCGGCCTAGTCGGCAAAGCAGTACCCTTCGCATTCGCTGTTGCTTTTGCTGGAACACTTTTCGTGGCTTACGCATTTGTACGACTTCTCCAGAGAGTTACGCACGCCGGTTCGGTATATGCGCTAGCTGGAATTACGATTGGCCCTAAGTCTGGATTCTTTAGCGGCTTCGCGTTACTAGGCACCTATATTTTCATGACTACTTGTATTTTGGGTGCTTGCAGCGTTTTCTTTGAGGCAATGCTTCACGAACTGGGCGTTCCAGTTCCGCCAGGTATTTGGTTCCTCATTCCTATTATCATTTCTGGAGCGGGGCTATATTTAAATTTGAGAAACTCGTCTGCAGCGGCCCGTGTGACGCTGGCGATTGGGTTTGTCGGAATAGTTGCGATGGTCATCCTCTCCATTGTCATCCTATTTCAGGTGACTAAAGGAACTTCCGATACCACTACTTCACTTGACTTTCAATCGCTAACACCAGCTGGAAACTCTTGGTCAGCAATCATGACAGCGTCAGTATTCGCTTTTCTCTCTTGGGCAGGGTTTGAGTCAGGTTCGTCCCTTGGGGAGGAAACAGCAAATCCCAAACGCACGGTTCCACGCTCTTTACTCTTAGCTGTAATTATTGGCGGATTCCTCTACGTTTTCGTCATGTTCGCACAGGTCAATGGTTTTGGAACAGACCGAGAAGGTGTGGAAGCATTCGCCGAATCTTCGTCAACGTTGACGCAACTCGGCTCAATATATATAGGACAGTGGTTCTCGGTTCTAATTTCCGTAATCGCCTTCGCTGTTGCGTTCGGCGCGTTCCTCAGCTCGAGTACCGCCACCTCGAGACTCATTCACACCCTTTCCAGGGACGGGTTCGGTCCGTCAATTCTTGCCAAGCGCGATTCAATAACCTTTATCCCTACGAGCGCTGTATGGGCTACAAACACCATCGGCCTACTCCTTGCACTTGCCCTAGGAGCATCCGGTCAGTCCAGCGTAGAAATATATTACTGGTACGCAACTATTGCCACGCTCTGCATGGTCGTAGCTTATGGCATGGCCTCAGTTGGGGCCATCAAATACATCATGGAACCAGAATCAACTATACCCCGGTGGGAATCTATCTTTCCCATTCTGGCGTTGGGCTACCTCATCTACGTCTATTTCATTCAAGTTCTGGGCCAAGAACCGCCATACACCTATTTCCCCTGGATTTCAGGAATTTGGTGCCTTCTCGGGCTCATTATTGTTCTGGCAAATCCCCGTTTAACCAAGCAAATTGGCCAAAAGCTAACTAAGGAGGACATCGAATAATGTCTGCTAACCCAAATTCAAGCACCTTCACATTCCTCGCAACCAGTGATATCTCAGCCCGAACAAAAGGTCGCGCCGTCAGCACGAAAGATTTCAAAGAAGGCGCTAGCGTCGGCTGGGTGCCAGCAAACCTAGGTATCGGGCCTTTGGGCCACATTGTTAGTGATATTCCTTACGATTCAACCGGCGACATTCGCTTGCTTGCAGATCCCAAGTCTCTATTCCATTTGAAGGGAATCCCGAATCTTCCCGACTTTGACCTATGCTTCGCCGATTTGGTCAATAACGATGGTACAGCGTGGGAATCTTGCTCACGCACTTTCCTAAAGCATGCGGTTGAGGAGCTAAAAGATGAGCACGGCATTACTCTGACAGCTTCTTTTGAGCACGAGTTCACTGAAAGAAATACCACCGAATCAACTCACCCGTTTTCATTCTCGAGCTTCGTAGATGGGGAACCTGTTGGTGGCACGGTCTTCGACATCTTGGAGCAAGCCGGCATAGAACCGGAATGCTGGCTACCTGAATACGCACCCTACCAGTACGAACTCACTATGAAGCCGTCTGATCCAATCCTAGCTGCCGACCGCGCTATTCTGCTCAGAGAAATCGTGCGGACTTGCTTCAAAGCTTTTGACCGAGAGGTAACATTTTCACCGGTTCCGGACGCATCTGAAGGCGGATCCGGCGTACATGTTCACTACGGGCTTTACGGTCGTGATGGAGAAATCATTTCCTTCGACCCGAACAACCCGGGACGGATGTCTAAGATTGCTAGCCAATTCAACGCAGGAATCATAAAGTACGCCGCTCCGATGACTTGCTTGTTTGCTCCCCTAACCGTCAGTTACCACCGTCTAAAACCAAATAAGTGGTCAGTCGCACAGGCTTTCTGTGGGGAACAAAATCGGGAAGCTCTCGTACGAATCTGTCCTACTAATGAAATTGGTGACCGAAAACCCGACAGGCAATACCATTTTGAGTTCCGAGGTGGAGACGTCGGAGCAAATCCATGGATTTTGATGGGTATTGTCATACGAGCTGGCATGGCGGGAATCGCTGAAAATCTGGACCCGGTAAAAGTAGTTGTTGGTGACGGGGCCTCGGACGAAGAGCCTCTTGGTGGTCAGCCATTGCCTTCCACCCTGGAAGAAGCCCTTAGCACCTTCGAAGAAAACGAAGTTGTCCGTTCCTGGTTCTCTGACGCATGGGTAGAAACTTTTCTTAAGGTAAAACGAGATGAGATTGCCCGGCTAAAGGATAAGAGCATCGAAGAACAATGTGAGGTGTATGCCGATGTCTATTAAGAACTCCAATGAGTTGCTGCAGGCATTAGAATCTCTTCCCTTGTTCGACCACCATTGCCATGGCGTCGTTACCGAGCCACTTCAGCGCTCCGAATTCGAAGAACTCATCTCTGAATCTTCGAGTCCAGCTACTTTCGGAACCACACGATTCGATTCCCAGATTGGCTTCCAAGTTCGAGGCGCCTGTGCACCAATTTTAGGTTTGGACTCATTTTGTTCGCCTCAAGAATACATCGCTAAACGCGCAACAATGGCGCCGGATATTGTGAACTCAAAGTTTCTCAAAGCCGCTGGCATCGAGACTTTTGGCCTCGAAACAGGCCACTCTGCGGACATCATTACATCCCCAAGCGAGTTGCATCAGCTGACCGGAAAGGTGGTCCATGAGGTAATTCGACTAGAAAAGGTCGCCGAAGAAGTAGCTGAAAAGTTTCAAAATGAAGAAGGTGGCGATAAGGTGTCTGCCTTCCTCGACGAACTCGACGCCACTTTGTATTCCAGAGTCGAGAACGCAATAGGCGTTAAATCGATTGCAGCATATCGCGTTGGTTTAGATTTCTCGCCCAATCGTCCTACCAAGGAAGAACTATCAAGATCGGTCACCAAATTGCTGGCGCAGGACGGAAAGGTTCGTCTTGCGGATAGCACTATCACTCGATACCTTCTCTGGTTCGCTATCGACACTGCTCAAGTAATTCAGCTCCATATTGGATACGGTGACGATGACGTGGATCTTCATCAATGCAATCCACTGTTGCTTACCGAACTCTTTAGGAAATCAATCGGCTCAGGTGCGCGCTTTACGCTGTTGCACTGCTACCCATTTCATAGGGAGGCCGGCTACTTAGCGGATGTATTTCCACATGTCTATTTCGACGTGGGACTGGCTATTAACTACACCGGTGCCCGCGCGCATGCAGTAATTGCCGAATCTCTAGAAGTAAGCCCTTTCGGAAAGATTCTTTTCAGCTCTGATGCGTTCGGACTCCCTGAACTGTATTACTTAGGAGCCAAATTGTTTCGCGAAGGGTTATCTCGGGTCCTGAGCAGTTTTCACAAAGAATCAAACTGGCCCCTGGAAGAATGCCACCGAGTAGCACGGATGATCAGTTACGAAAATGCTGCACGCCTTTACAAAGTAGAGTAGGAGCGCCGGATTCATGAACGAGGAATTGAAGAAGCTATTTCGCCAATGGATGGATGAATTTCAAATGAATGCCCCCAAAGCGATTGCCCTCAGAAGGGCCATCCACCAAAATCCGCAACTAAGCGGTGAAGAGGGGCCAACTAGAGAGCTTATGCTAGAAGAGCTGGGCATCCACTTTGATCCCGTTGCAAGCACGGGCGCAATCGGCCGTGTCGGCCCAGCAACGGGGCCGAGCATTGGCATGCGCGGCGAGTTAGATGCATTGCCGGTGTCTGAGAACACAAACGTCGAATGGTCGGCTGCTTCCGGCAAAATGCATGCGTGCGGTCACGACGTCCATCTCGCAGCTCTAGCAGGCGTCATCAACGCAGCTAAGAATTTAGATCTTCCTTTTGGATTAGTCCCCATTCTCCAACCACGAGAAGAAACCTATCCTTCAGGAGCTCTCGACATCTCTGAATCCGGTCTATTAGAAAGCCATGAAGTTAACCATGTTATAGGTGCACATGTGCACCCAGCTATTCAACTCGGCTCCATCGCGGCAGGCTCAGGATTCGTCAATGCCGCTGCAGGTGAGATTGAGATAAAAGTAGTCGGTAAAGGCGGGCATGGAGCTTATCCTCACAAGGCTAGCGACGTAGCCATTCCCACTGCCCAAATAGCGCTAGGGTTATCCGAAGTAGTACGCAGGACTAGCGATCCCATGAGCCCGGCTGTGGTAAGCATAGGTAGCTTGTCCGCTGGACAAGGTGCGGCAAACGTTCTGCCCCAATCCGGTACTATCTTCGCAACGATTAGGAGTACAAGTACGGAAAAGAATAACGCGCTCGCGAGCCAGATCGATCAGTTCGCAACCTATACCGCGAAAAGCCTGGGTTGCTTTGCCAAAACCATATACACGCCGGGCGAACCAGCTTTGGTGAACTCCAGCTCTCTAGCCGATAAGTTCGAGTCCTATGCTGCAGCGGTTGACATACCTGTCGCAGAAACCATGCGGTCGCTTGGAGCAGATGACTTTTCCTATTACGGAGAAAACTGTCCGTCTTTGATGTGCTTCGTTGGCGTCAAGGAGGGAAACACGCCTTCACTTCACGATGCCGAATTTTTGCCGCCGGACGAAGCAATTACCCATGTTGCTAAAGCCTTTATCACAGGCTATATAGCCGCAGCAGATAACCTCATGGATACTTAATGACCTACAGCATCACTGAGCAAATTAACGCTAAATTTCCTTCCCTCTCCCAAGCAGAAAAAGATGCTGCACGGTGTCTTCTAAACAGCTACCCTTGGGTCGGCCTTAAGACCGTCCAACACTTTGCTAGTCAAGCGAATGTCAGCAGCGCAACAATAGTTCGTTTTGTACAAACCTTGGGGTTCAAGGGTTTTAAGCAATTTCAGAACGCGCTGATGAATGAGACTTCTGAACGGGATGCATCTCCGCTTACCCAGGCGGGGGATGAGTTCAGAAACTCATCTAGTGCTCTCTTAGAACAAACTCTCAATCAAACGGCTACAGCTTACCTGCGAGGAATTGAAGCGACATTTAAATACGCAAAGGAGGACGATTTAGAAAGAATCGTTGCTCTCTTCTCGGATCAACAGCACCGCATAATTTGTCACGGCGGAACTTTTTCTTGGATATTAGCTCAGCATCTGGTTGCTCAACTCAGCCTCTTCCGGGGCAACCAAATAGCTTCACCTCTATCCGATCTCCCATTGATTGAATTAATTAACCAAACTTCCGCTGATGATGTTTGGGTTTTCTTCGATTTCCGGAGATATAGTCCTCGATCAGAACAAATTGCCCGACTAGCCAAAGAAAATGGAGCGATCATCGTAATAATCACAGATAGGTGGATTTCCCCTGTCGCCGCATATAGCGATGTATCGTTAGTAGCTCGAGTTGAGGCATTCGGCCCATCTGACACGCTTGTTCCTGCATTTGCTCTAGTTGAGGCAATTTGCGAATGCGTTTCTCGGAGGATTGGAAAGGCCGGAATTCAGTATCTCGAGTCGTTCGAAGCCCTACGAAAAGAACTCTGCTAGAACTACTCGCATACCAAGGCATCTACAGCAGTTAGGCCAAAAACTTTCCTCGTGGATTCCCTCCATAGAAGTTTTCCAGTGAAATTGCAGGTAAGCACTAACCGGCTTTAATTTCCTGAGCTTCAATGCTAGGGAAATCAATACCATTTAGCGGAGATAAGTCTACTGGTCACCGTTCAAATCTACGTTTCCGTAGTAAGCTGAATGCGATTTAACTGCTTCGCTCACGTCATGATTGACTGCAAACGAGGCGTCCAGTCCGTCGAAACCAATCGGCTTTCTGCCACCCATCGCTGCAGGATATAGATATCCGAGAACCCTGTCATTCTGAGAGTGGTAGTTGTGGACAACACCAGATAGGGCTTCACCAACAGAATCCCACGTCGTATCTTGACCAATGGCCGCACCTAGAAGATGCACGGCCTCAACGCGCACCTCATTCTCAGTCCCGGCAGCGCCTGCTAGCGCAGTAGCAAGGTTGAGCATGACACGACCGCCCAAACTATGGCCTACGAGCACCACGGATTCTAGGTTGGAGCGCTGAATAATTGCGGCGAGCGTCATTGCGGTCTTATTTGCACGGTTAACCGCAACCGTCCACGGGTTCTTGACCAAGTCCAAGGCGCCTAGCGCCAAGCCAGCAGGGGTTGCCTTCTTGGCCAACTTCTTTCCGGCATGTTTGACCATGCCCTTCAGCACGGCGCCGCCGGCGAAACCAGCTCCCGGAGATAGGAAACCGGCAAGCTCCAGCATTTCCTTGCTTCCCCACGTCACGAGATAAATCGGAGAATCAGGGTAGGCGGCTTCGACCGCCTTAACTTCGGTACGCCAATCGAGCTTTTTCTCAGTGGTAAAACCACGTGCGATCAAGACGGGCGTACCGCTCCCCTTGCGGACGCACTGAATATCAAAGGAGTCATCCTCGCCAATATAGGAGTTAAGCGCTTTTACTCCGTATGCGGAGCCGAGCAGTCCACCAGCAGCGGCAACGACCATGCTGCCGCCTGCCATACCTAAACCGCCAGACGCCAAGGAGCCGAAACCGAGCGCTGCCAGACCAGCGTTTTGTGCTACTGCGCCAGAAAAGCCTAGGAACGTAGTACCTACCGCACCGCCGACCATCGGAGCTGCCAGCAATCCACCGGTAGCGCCCACGGCTAGAGTTGCGACGCCGGCGGCCGCAAGCTTGGCTGCGCGACCAACATTTGCTGCCTTGAATTCACGGAGCTCACGCCACTGGGTGAGGTCAGCAATGCGATGGTCGAGGCGCTCAAAATCAGGGACTTGGTGAAGGTGTTCTGCACACACGGTCGGCAAAGCCACCAAACCGAGGCCGGCGGTGGCGAAGTTATCGCACTGAGGCACGGTGCAATGGGACGTCGCCGAGCCGCAGTTCTCGCACACGTACAGCGATTTGGACTTCGATTTCCTGTGGGTGGATTTGGTCAAGCAACGAGAGCACCGTCCCTCTTCGGTGTCGCTGCTTAGCGTGTCCGTGAGCTCGGCCAAGGTCGTGGCCAGCTTTGCGGAAGCGATGGCTTGCTCCCTCAGCTCTTGGGCTTCTCCCCCGTGGCGCTTGACTGCGCGCTTTACCGCCTTAGCGGCGAAGTCTCTTTGATTGTCTGGGCTAATAAACTCGTTATTGAAATTGAAGTCTTCCTGAACAGCAGCCACGACAGACGAACGTTGCGCTTCCACATCATCCGACTCCTTCCTGGCCCACCGCAGCGAGCCACAGCGCATCGACAATAGCCGGCGACCCAGCAAGTTCAGCGTCGCCCTCTACCGCCGGTGACTGGGAGTCACCACGCTGCGCAACGCGCACAACCCGCCCAAGATTAGAACGCAGCTCGCAGAAAAAGAGCCATCTTCCTCAGAGTTAAACGAAATTGCGGCAGATTTAATGGAGTTTTCTTGGTCATGACGCGCAGACTTTCGGCAAAGGAATAAGGAATATATAAATCGTATACCAATCCTTCTATGCGTAACGCCTTAGAGCCGCTTTCCGCCCCTCGCCAACACTCAACGTACCACCAGGAAAACTGAAAGCTCGGGACAAAGCGCCGGTTATCCCCCGGACTCGCTGCACGCAGCCATAGATTCTTATAGTCTCACCTGCTGGGCTAAAGGAACTCCAGCTTGATGACCTCGATTTTCAACGGTTCCTGACACTGAAAAAAGTCAGGCCTATTCTTCCCTTTCCCTCTTTCTGGCTTGTCTGCGCTCGCGCCTCCGACCACGTTTTGCTCCGCGGATGTCTACGACCCAATGCGGAACGAAAGGCCACGGAAGCGGAACCCCGACCCCACCTGTAAATCCAACGGCTCCGATGACGAGAGCCACCATCAACGCAACCTTCAGCACCGTGCCAACAAATTCGGGAGGGTTAGCACCATCGACCACCCCTGCGATACCGCCAACGCCCAAAACTAGCGTGCTATAAGGATAATAAAACAGCACGCCATCACTTACTACACCTTCCCAGGCGGGTTCGTCGTACCACTCTTCCGATCTGGGATTCCTGCGCAAAACGTAATAGGTCCAGTAGAACACCATGATAAGCACTAACCCGGCGTATACGAGCAGCCCAATAATATCGCCGTCCATAGAATTGGCCCCCGTGGCTGCCGGTTGGGGTATGTAATAAAACGCTACCAGCGTCTGCTGGGTTAAGGCATGAAACGAAACGACATACGGATGCACACAACGCCAAGGCCCAGGAAAATATGAAAGACTGATCAATTGTGATGCTTGTAGCCTTGCGGCTAGGAGGCTTCTTGCCTTTAGCCTGTCCGGATTCCCCCCCAAAAAATCCGCATCACACAGGCGCCCCGCCTTCCCCCTGCTCGCCAGCGAGTCTTCTGCCACCGCCCAACTTGCCGACGCCCCACCTAACCACCCCGCTCCTCGTACTGCTTCGTACCCCGTGCCCAGCGTCGACCCAGTACTTTTGAGACAAGACTCCACCACCTTTTCTACAAAGAATACAAGAGCCTGAGCTGGGCCCTTACTTAGCAGCCTTCCTCGTTTAGATGGCGTTCCAACTTCTTCGTTCCACTTTCCCAATCTCGTAACAAGTCGGGCCACGCATCACGGAGGTCAATTACATAGGGAACCTTCAAAAATCCCGATACCAACCGAGCAACAACCACAGTAGGTAAAGCCGGAACGGTTTCCACTACAACGTCAGGTTGGGACTCGGCGACAATCTTCCGCCTAGCAGCAGTTGCCCAGAGCATCCCCAACGCAACAGTGCCTTGATGCGGAATTCTCAGCGATAAAGAACCGCCAGCAGGAAAAACCTGTCCTCAGTATCTGCTCGCCTTTCTCACCGCATTCAATGGACTTTGCTGGCTTAAAAAGTTGCGTCCTTAGCCAAGTTCTTAAATTCACCTTTCTACTGAAGTTTGGAGGCGGTGCGATTACTAGTACCTGGTGACCAGCATTTACGAGGATTTCACTATTCCAAGCAAGTCCCTGCTGGGGAACACCATTTTCCGGAGCCCAGTAGGCTCACAATCAGTACACGCATCCCAAACCTCTCTGCTAAAACCGTTCAAGTCTCACTAAATCCGGAAGACCTCAACTCGTCAGCAAAACAATATCATTCGCTCCAGGAAGGACTTCTCAACGTCCACTACTTAAGTAACATAAACCTGGCCATGAGCTGCCAGTTTGTCTGTTTAACCGATGGCCTATATAGTTAGTTCTCGTTGCACAGAGAACCGCAAGTTCGATGTACAGCGTACGCATAATCCTCCATAGCTCAGTTGGCAGAGCATTCGACTGTTAATCGAAGGGTCACTGGTTCGAGCCCAGTTGGAGGAGCAAATAATTTATCCCCTTCTACCAGCAGAAACGCTGGTGGGAGGGGGTTTCTACATTTTGCCCTATACCGTGGAATACGGGTTAAGGGTCAAAATGTGTGTCTGGCTCGGCGTGTCGCTGGGGTTAGATTTGGCCTTTTTGGATGCCGATTGAGTGGGTGTACTCGGTGTCGATACCGTTGTCGTAGAGGGCTGGTCGTCCTGTTTCGTGGTCGACTTGGTTCTCGGTGTGGGTCAGGATGGATACTTTGGCGAGTTGGTCCTGGCCCCAGTGGGACTGCCTGGCGATTTGTAGTGGATCGTCGGGCAGTTCTGTTTTTAGGTACAGCCACCAGTCCAGCATTTTGCGCTGGTGTTCATTTGTTCTGCCTCGGTGAGCACGCGCAATCTCTTTCAGACGAGCGTTAATCCCGCCTTCAAGACTGTTGGTCGTAGATTTGATTCGGTCAGGTTCTAAGACGCCTTTAGGTTGATTGATGTAGACAAAGAGCATGCCTTGGCGCCATAGATGATTCAGACTGTTTTGAAGCGTCCTGGGTTTAGTTCCTACCTCAGCTAAGGAAGGATTGAACTATGCCTAGAAAGTATTCCGTCGAGTTCAAGGAGAAGGCGGTCCATCAGATCATCGAAATGGTCCGCCTGGAGTCTTGCTCACTGCAACGCGCCTACACGGAGGTCGGTGAGCTGCTTGGAGTATCTCACCACACGTTGCGGGCTTGGTACCGTGACAGCGCTTCAGTACGTGATGACTCTGACGCTTCAGGCGGCGAGACAATGGAAGAAGAGCTCAAGCGTCTGCGCCGCGAAAACCGCGAACTGAAACGAGCAAACGGGATTCTTAAGACTGCTTCGGCTTTTTTCGCAGCGGAACTCGACCGACCCACGACCAAATGATCTCCTACATCGACGCGTACAAAGATCAGTTTGGGGTCGAGGCCATCTGCAGAGTTCTAAAACAGGCAGATCGTGGATTCATCACCTCTCGTGGCTACCGCAAGGCGACCACTCGTGTTCCCAGCGCAAGAGCCTTAAGCGATAGCCTGCTCATCCCAGAAATACAGCGTGTTCACGCGGAGAATTTCTCGGTTTACGGCATCCGCAAAATGTGGCACGCGATGAACCGTGAAGGCTTTCATATCGGCCGCGACAAGACTGCACGCCTGATGAAGCTAGCAGGTGTTTCCGGCCGCAGACGTGGGCGAGCCCCGGTAACAACAATTAACCCGAAGACACCGGATCATCGCCCGGATCTTGTGCGCCGAAACTTCCGTGCGCAGGCACCAGGCAGGCTGTGGGTTGCCGACATTACCTACGTTCGCACCCTGTCAGGATTCGCCTACACCGCGTTT